>NZ_JBNNWE010000001.1:0-168938 GCF_050280905.1 Pseudomonas sp. NPDC086278 | reverse complement strand
TTTATCGTGTTCGAGATCGCCCCGCTGGTGTGGGTGATGATCAACAGCCTGCAATCGGAAGACCCGAACATCTTCGCCGTGGCCACCGGTATCGAAGAACACAACAACTATGCCGTGGACTTCATCAACGCCTGTGCCTACATCCGCGACGAGCTGCCGTATGCGCTGACCTCGGGCGGCGTGTCCAACGTGTCGTTCTCGTTCCGGGGCAACAACCCGGTGCGTGAGGCGATTCACTCGGTGTTCCTGCTGTACGCGATCCGCAACGGCCTGACCATGGGTATCGTCAACGCCGGCCAGCTGGAGATCTACGACCAGATCCCGGCCGAGCTGCGCGATGCCGTGGAAGACGTGGTGCTCAATCGCACGCCGGAAGGCACCGACGCCCTCCTCGCCATCGCCGACAAGTACAAGGGCGACGGCAGCGTCAAGGAAGCCGAGACCGAAGAGTGGCGTGGCTGGGACGTCAACAAGCGTCTGGAACACGCGCTGGTCAAAGGCATTACCACGCACATCGTCGAAGACACCGAAGAATCCCGTCAGTCATTCAGCCGGCCGATCGAAGTGATCGAAGGCCCGTTGATGTCCGGGATGAACATCGTCGGCGACCTGTTCGGCGCCGGCAAAATGTTTCTGCCGCAGGTGGTGAAATCCGCCCGCGTGATGAAGCAGGCCGTGGCTCACTTGATCCCGTTCATCGAGCTGGAAAAAGGCGACAAGCCGGAAGCCAAGGGCAAGATCCTCATGGCCACGGTTAAAGGCGACGTGCACGACATCGGCAAAAACATCGTCGGCGTGGTGCTCGGCTGTAACGGCTACGACATCGTCGACCTCGGCGTGATGGTGCCGGCCGAAAAGATCCTGCAAGTGGCCAAAGAGCAGAAGTGCGACATCATCGGCTTGTCCGGTTTGATCACGCCGTCGCTCGATGAAATGGTTCACGTCGCCCGTGAAATGCAGCGTCAGGACTTCTACCTGCCGTTGATGATCGGCGGCGCGACCACCTCCAAGGCCCACACGGCGGTGAAGATCGAGCCGAAGTACAGCAACGACGCGGTGATCTACGTCACCGACGCCTCGCGCGCCGTCGGCGTGGCCACGCAATTGCTGTCCAAGGAACTGAAACCGGCCTTCGTCGAGAAAACCCGCCTGGAATACATCGAGGTTCGTGAGCGCACCGCCAACCGCAGCGCCCGTACCGAACGCCTGAGCTATCCGGCGTCTATCGCCAAGAAGCCGCAGTTCGACTGGAGCACGTACGCGCCGGTCAAGCCGACATTCACCGGCGCCAAGGTGCTGGATAACATCGACTTGAAGGTGCTGGCCGAATACATCGACTGGACCCCGTTCTTTATTTCCTGGGACCTGGCCGGCAAGTACCCGCGCATCCTGCAGGACGAAGTGGTGGGCGAAGCCGCCACCTCGCTGTTCGCCGATGCCCAGGAAATGCTCGCCAAGCTGATCGATGAAAAACTGATCAGCGCCCGTGCGGTGTTTGGCTTCTGGCCAGCCAATCAGGTACGCGACGACGACATCGAAGTCTATGGCGATGACGGCAAGCCGATTGCAAAGCTGCATCACCTGCGCCAGCAAATCATCAAGACTGACGGCAAGCCGAATTTCTCGCTGGCCGACTTTGTGGCGCCGAAGGACAGCGAAGTGACCGACTACGTCGGTGGTTTCATTACCACCGCAGGCATCGGCGCCGAAGAAGTCGCCAAGGCTTATCAGGACGCCGGCGACGATTACAACTCGATCATGGTCAAGGCCCTTGCCGACCGTTTGGCCGAAGCCTGCGCCGAATGGCTGCACCAGCAGGTCCGCAAGGATTACTGGGGCTACGCCAAGGACGAAACCCTCGACAACGATGCCTTGATCAAAGAGCAATACACCGGCATCCGCCCTGCTCCGGGTTATCCGGCCTGCCCGGATCACACCGAGAAGGCAACGCTGTTCAAACTGCTCGACCCGCAAGCCGAAGAGCTGAAGGCCGGCCGCAGCGGCGTGTTCCTCACCGAGCATTACGCGATGTTCCCGGCCGCAGCGGTCAGCGGCTGGTACTTCGCTCACCCGCAAGCGCAGTACTTCGCCGTGGGCAAGGTCGACAAGGATCAGGTGCAGAGCTACACCTCGCGCAAAGGCCAGGAATTGAGCGTGACCGAGCGCTGGCTGGCGCCGAACCTGGGCTACGACAACTGATCTTCGAAACGGCGCGCTCTGGAGGTGCACGTGTGCCAACTCCAGAGCGTCGCCGGCTGACGATCAGGTCTGCGCGGCCAGTGCGGCCATTTCACGCGTCGAGAGTTCGACCAGCAAATGCTGGCGCTCGGCCTTGTTGGCGGTTTCCAGCGTCCTCAACGCCAGGAAGTACGTCTGATTGAATTCGGGGAAGCTGTCCTCAAGCGCAGTTGCTTTCGCCTGAAAGCCCTGTTGTACCCGACTGAATTCAGCAGGGTATTTTTCCTCCAGGAAGTCTCTCCAGTATTTTCGCGCAATCAGTTGTTCGACAAACGCTGGCGTCTGTTCGCGGGCAATGATCCTGGTGTACGCCTGCTCCAGATCCGCTGCGTTCAATTTCGCCAGGTTTTCGTAAATCATCCCTTTTGGCTGGCTGGGCAGATCGAGACGTTGCGCCAGGCCGGTGCGATAAGCCAGACGGATTTCGGCGGGATCGATACGGGGATTGAGCTGAATCCGCACCTTGGCCTCCTCCTCAACCTGAGCCAGTCGAAACAGACGCCTGGATAGTTGAAGCAACTCGCGACCTTTATGCTCCGGGGCGATGGACTTCAAGGCTTCGAACTCAAAGACCTCGACCTCCAGCTCGTTGAACAACAATATTCGGCCATCACCACAGGTCACTTGATGCCTCAACGCTCTCGCCAGGCCCATCAACCGCTGGCTCAGTGCCTCATCGCCGTACGCGGACTCAAGCACACGCCAGACGCGCTGTGTCAGCCCGGCGCGATCCGCCGCAAAGTCATGGGTGTGTCGAAGTTGCGAAAAAATGTATGCGAAGTCCTGTGTGGCGTCCTGGGCCATCAACGTGTTCCATATCGGGTGCTTTTCCGAGTCTGCCGCCACGCCGGCAAACCAACGGTTTTTCTGCGCGTCGGGCGCCTCGTGGTCGGGGTGATCATCTTCCTCATCGGTATCGGAAGAGTCGATCGGCTCGAACCCCTCCAGCACACGGTCTATTTGCTCATTGGTAAAACCCAGCCCGCGCCCGGTGTTCTGCATGTACTCCTGTAAACGGATGAACTCTTCTTCTTCCAGCAGGTTATCGAACAGATTGGTGCCCGCCATCAAGGTGGCGTGCTCTGGCTGCAACGCATCGGCAGGAATCGTCGTTATCTGATTGGTCCTCAAGTCGAGGGTCGTCAGGGCTGGCGCCTGGAGCGTTCCCTCAGGCCAGTCGACAAGGTTGTTACCACTCAAATCCAGGCTCTGCACCTGGTCAAGGCCGGTCACGTCAAACTCACTCAGCCGGTTTTCGCTCAGGTCCAGCCATTGCAGACGCGTCAGCGAGCGCAACTGACGTTGCAACGGTTCATTGCTGCTGAGGCTGTTATAGCGGGCGCTCAAACGCGTGAGGTGCTCGCATTGCGTAATGGCCTCGGGCAAATTGCCCAAGCCGTTACCGTTGAGGACCAGGCTACGCAACTGGGGAAATGAGCGCAAAAACGCAGTGGAGTTTTGCGTGAGTTCGACCTCGCTTAGGTTTAACACCCCGACGTGATTGAACGTGAGCGGCAAGGCAGGCACATCGCCGATGACCAGACCGGAAAGATCAAGTGCAAAATCACCCGGACCTCCATCCGCTACAGGCACCTCGCGCAAGGTAGCTCGCCAGCATTCCAGCAGCCGGTCAGCCGCCCGGCGGCGGTATACCGCGCTTACCCAGTTCCCGCGACGACGCACGGCCGGGACAGCGATCCAGTCATTCAACAGCGTGATCAATTGCGTCTGCTGTTGGTGCCATTGGACCAACCGTGCTTCGATTTCGCCAGCGCCCATGCCCCGGGCAAGCCATGCGTCAATTTGCTCGACCGCTTCGGCATCGCCAAGTCGAGGATCAAGACGCTGCAACCGGGCGGCCGAGGTCTGCGACACAGCACTTTCGCCAGGTCCGAGGTCCAGGGGCAGCAAAAGGTCCGGCTGCTCCGCGGCTTCAACCGGATAGAACTCCGGATCGCCCCCGGTTCGTCCTGCCGACAGATGCGCCATCGCGATGCCCATCGGGCTTTCGGACCCCGTGCGTTGTGCGTATGCGCGCACCGCCGTCAACGCTTGCGGACTCAACCGGCAACCTTGCAACGAGGTTCCTTGCAGCAGTCGATCATGCCCGCTCAGGGCCGCCTTGGGGATCTCGGTAATGGCAGTGTTATTCAACGCGAGGCGGCGCAGATCCGGCAGCGACAGTACGCCCTCGGGCCACGCTCTGGTTTGCGTATGACTCAGGTCCAGACTTCGTAGTTTGGTCAGCGAGCCAACGTCCAGGGTGCCGATGCGGTTGTGTGACAGGTACAGCGTTTCCAATGAGGTCAGGCGGTTCAACCGTGCTTGCGCTGACGCCGTGATCGTTAACTCGTTGAGTGACAGGTACAACTCGGTCAACTGCCCCAACGCATCAATGGCCTGCGGAATATCGGTCAGTCGGTTGGCGCTGAGTTCGAGCGTGCGCAACTGGGGAAACCCACGCAGGAAATCATTCACCTGCGGGGTCGACAGGCCGCCACCTCTCAGGACCAGGCGGCGAATATGAGGAAAGACCGTATCGCCAAGCGCGGGCAAGTCGCCCAATGGCCCAAACCCGGTCAGGTCCAACACCAGGTTTATCGGGCTGACAGTCCACCACGACCGGCCCGCCACGGGTTCCTGTGTTGCATACCTTGCACGTAACCCGTCGCGCGCGCAGTCACGGATTGTGTCAGCGATCCGCTCACGGTGATGGACTTCCATCTGCTCGCCATCGACCTGCACCACGTTGTCCTTCCATGTGTCCAGCGACTGATTCAAGGCGCGATGCTGTTCTTGCAATCCCTCGACCCGATCCAGCAACGTTCGCCCCGCGAGCCCGTCGGCATTGAACCGGGCCAGTGCGTCCTGAGCGAAGGTGCGTTCATCGGGCATCAGGTCGGACAAACGCCCCTCACAGTACTGCGCAAGCATCTGCCGCTCATCGACCAGATGAGCCGGGTGGTCATGCACATATTCATAAGCGTGCAGGAACGCCTGCCGTTCCAGGGCCGCCCAGTTCAGCTGCAGGCTGCGCCATAACGGCTCGTAGCCGTTGAACAGCTCGGCGGGCAGCGAACGGATCGGTAACCCATGCAAATCCAGGGTTTCAAGCCGGGCAAGGCCCAACACACCCGTCGGCCACTTGGCCAGGTTACCCGCCAGCCTCAAGGAGCGTAGATTGGTCAGCGTGCTGAAATCCATCAGGCTCATATCGCCTTTCAGCGAGAGCTGTTGCAGTTGCGTCATGCCTTCGAGAGCCCGCAACAATTGCGGCGCATAAGCCTGAGAGGCGCTGTCGAGCCTCAGTTCGGTGATAGTGGTCAACTCCGGCAGTTTCTCGGCCAGTGCCACCATATCCTCAGCGCTGACGGCAATATTGAGCTTTTTGACCTTCGGAAACTGCCCTAACACCGCAACGCTCATGTCACCAATGATCTGGTCACTGTTCAGATGAACGTCACGCACATGGGTGAAGTCGGCAGCCAGCTCAGGCAACGGGTCGGCACCGCGCAAATCAAGATAAAACGCAGGTTCCAGGCCTCGGTAGAGACCGTTGCGCCAACACCGGATCAGCTGGTCGGCGAGCAGCCTGCGGGCGGACTCATCTGCGCCGGCCCGCACCCAGTTGTTCAATGTGGTGCCCAAGCCGTCGAATTCCCGCTGCCGGTTAGCCAACAGATTGAACACTTGCGAATGGCTGTCTCCGGCGCTCAGGCGACTCCTGACGAATTGCTCGGCTTGCTCATCAGACAGGTTGGGATAGAGGTCTCGCACTCGGGAGACCAATGCGCTGTCGGGAAAGCCGACGCCACGGCCACTGGCCAGGTAACCGAGACGGCCAGTGGGCAAGCGCAGCGACGGGCGAGCATTAATGGGGCGTTGCTTCAAGACCATGGACATCTCGTTGCGATGAGCGCTGGCATAGTTGGCCAGTGTTTTTTGCAACGCGTGGACTGGCTCACCTTCGAAACGTGCCCGTGATGCCTGCGGCACAACTTCCAGCAACGACGCAAAAAGATTACGGCCGTGGGCAGGAATATTGTTAAGCGCCCTGCCTTGCCCGTCGAACGCCTGAAAACACTCGTCGCGCTTGACCAGAAAAAAGCGAGTTGCGCCGCTGTCACCGACACTGTCCAGCAGCGCTCCCTGGATCGAGCCTGAGCGCACTTCCACACGTATGTCCGGCGACCAGCCGGGCAAGTGCTCAAGACTGTGCAACGCCAACCGGTCGCTGGCCACCGACGCCATGGATTCCAGGTGCAGACCGCAGAGTGCCCGGCTGAAAGTGCCTTGCTGTAGATGCACGCGAATCGCTTTTGCCTGGCGCAAGGGGATTTTCCCGGTGCTGTGCAACCGGGACAGCTCGGCAGCACTGGCCTCGGCGAGCACCTCGCGAGCGGCCTCAGGCGACAGCGTCGGAAAACTGCGTGTCAGGCGTCGAGTGTCGGTATCTGCCGTCTGCTGATCAGCGCGAAGGCGGTCGAACAAAGACTGTTTTTTATCCAGCCCGTGATCGGCCAAGCGGTCCCTGAACATCTGCACACGGTCCGCGCCTTGCGCCGTGCTCCGACCACCCAATAAGCGGATAACTTGCGGTTCGTCGAGCGCTGACAACACACGCTCAGGCAGTTTCCCTGCCCTCACTTCGGCTTGGGTGATCTTGATGGTCGGCCTGGCGCTGTTCACCGTCGATACCGAACTGAAGCGCCGCGAAGCGCCCCAGAGTTCCGGGCCCTCGAAGACCTCCAGCACCTCTTCGCCAGGCCAGTCCGGCAACTCCAGCGCGAGATTGACGACCCAGTCATAAGCGTGGTCCAGGCGGCCGCCGCTGCGGAGTCGGTCGATCAGCCCGGTCACTTGCCGATCAGCCTTGAATGACGCCACGGTCTCGGACAATCGCGGCGGTGGTGGCAGATGGTCGACGTGCATCTGGCGCAAGGCATCATCGCTGACACCACTCACGCTGGCGATCTGCTCCAGTTCAGCGTCGGAAAAAGCCTGCATTTGCGGCTCAATGCGACGCAACAGCCTCAGGCGATCCCACTGCAGCGGCCGTTCAAGGCTATGGCGCCAGGCGCCAAGGTTGTTGTGAAGCAAGACCGGTTGGTAAGCGTCCGGGTCGGTGGGGTGTTTGATCCGCCACTGCTTGAGCGCGGGGTCGAAAGCCTTTTCGTAGGCATTGCCCTCCAGGTTGATGTAGGTCTTGCCGCCGACCTCGTATTGCCCCAGGGCGTTCGGGTTGAGGCCCTCCAGCGCGACGCCACTTTTGTAGGCGGCGAGGTCCGGATGCCACAAGCGCGGCTCGCCAAATGGCGTAGTGATCGTGCGCATCCCGTCGACAAAACCGGACGATGTGATCGGTGGCGCCTTGCTTGCCACTGCACCCACAGCGGCCATGAAGGCAACGTTCTCCATCACTGACTTGAGATGCCCCCAGGCCTCCTCGGCATCCCCCTCCTTCCATGCCTCCACGCCTTGATAGACCTCGCCAGACAACTGCACGGCGGTCACGACCAGCATCACCTCGCCCAGTCCCGGCACAAAAAAGGCGGCCACATTCAGTGCATTGAGCCCCCATTCAGCCCAGTGCCCGAGGCGTTCCAGCCAGGCCTGGTGGTCAACTTCAGCCGTGGGTATCGCCAGCAACCTTGCGTTGGACTTTGCCCTGGCAAGGTGAGCTTCATAGCGCGCGCCGAACACTTCACTGCCGATGAACGTTTCGCTCAACGCCAGGTTGACGTCCGGGTTCCAGACCAATTCGTACAGGCCGTTGCGGAAGGTCTTCGGGTTGAAAGGTGGGCCCGGATAGACCGGTTTCGGGTTCCAGCGCTGGACCTTGAGCTGGGACTTGAGCCGTCGGAAAAAGCTCGCGGACTCGTCCTGCGGCAGTAACCCGGCGAAGAACCGTTGATAGGACCGCGAGCGCAACTTGATCGCCAGGTCCTTTTCGAACGCGCCAAGCGACGAATACTCCTTGACCGGGCTTAACGGGTCACCCGGAACGTACACGATGACTTTCGCGTCGGGGGTGACTGACCGACTGAAGGTGGGCACCGGCAAAAACGCCTCGGCAATGTCCTCCAGCGTCGAAGTGGGTTTACGGGACGCCGGACCGATGATCAATACCTCACTCAACTCCGATCCCAGCACCGTCAACTGGCTGTAGGCCAGCCGGCGCCCATCGAGCCTGGCCTCAGGGTTGCCATCGAGTATCGCCAGCAACGCGGCGTAAGCGCTTTCATTGATGTTCGACTTCATCCGCGCGATATGCGCCTGCACGCGCAGCCTGTCCTTGCTCGCCGCGATCGTCTGCTCGCGGACCGTCGCCGATGTTTCGGGCGAATCGAAAACCGCGCTGAGGTGCTCCTGATACTGCTTGCCCAGGTCGAGCTTGCGACACAGCCTGGCGAACGCATCGGGCTTGATCGACGATTTGTCGCGTATTTTGTAGCGCGTCTTGCCGAACGGATAACGCTCCCGTTGATCGTAAAGCTCACTCTCCAATGCCCCGGCGGGTGCCAGCGCGCTGGTTTCCTGCAGGGCAACTTCATCGAAGGGTTCGTCAGCTTCAAAGTTGCGCAACGCCGCCTGCAACAGTGTCTGCTCATCGGCCTGATTGGGCGCGCGCAGATGAAACAGCATTGTCCTTGTCACATCCGCTGACTGGCCAAAGGTGTTGCTCATGGCTGCTTCCAGCAATGGCCTGGCGAATTCGCTGATGCCCTTGAAGTCTTTAAGCGTCTTGGCCAGCGCCTGGCTGGAGGTGTTGCTGCGCACCTGAGCATCGAGCAATGCCTGGCGCCATGCCGCAAGCGCCCCGGCATAAAGCGTCGGGTAAGTCTGGGCGAATAGCCGCGCGGGATCACGCGCCCGGGTCAGGCGCTCAAGATCGGGGCGAACAAGGTGTTCGGTCCAGTCGGGCAGACGGCTCTTGATAAACGGGGTATGAAGCCCTTGGTTCGCGGGCTTGGAAAGGTCCTGCATGATGTGAATCCTGATAACTCATTGATAGAGCCTCAGGACATCACGGCCAACCGGCCGGATGGCGGTACATATTTATAGGGAGGACGAAACCCTCACGCTTACTGTTGCGCGGTTTTACCGACTTCACCGGTAGCGCCCGCCCGGTTCCGGATCGCTGCCGGCATTCTTTCGCGATTGTCTATGCTTACGCCACGACATTAATGACGAGGAATTTATGGACGATCCAGTCGACAACAAGCCGCCGAGCTTCTGGCAGATGATGCACAGCGTGATGGCCGCCGCGTTCGGCGTACAGAGCGGGAAGAATCGCGCCCGGGACTTCACCCACGGCAAACCGAGTCATTTCGTGATTCTGGGGATTTTGTTCACGGCCATATTTGCGTTGACGCTGTTCGGCATTGTGCTCCTGGTGTTGCACCTGGCCGGGGTTTAGCGCATCAGGGTGTGCAGGCTGAACGGATAGCGATAGGATGCTGGCCGCCCCTTGGCCGACAGTCGAGCAAAATTCACGCCGTAGTCAGGGAATTCGCCTAGCGCCAACAGGCGCTTGGCTTGCGCCTTGTCGACCAGTTGCAGCAAGGGTATCTGCTGATCGCGACCGCCGTAACGGCTCAGGTCCACCCCTCGATCAACGTCATGCAACTCCACCAGCGCCCATCCGCCCAAGGTGAAGTGGCCGCCCAGCAACACGCTCAGTCGACCGTCGACCATCGCCTGCAACGCCGCGGGCGAGGTGTTGACCGCGCTGAACAACGCGTCCTTGCCTGGCACGCCGCCCGTTTCGGCAAACGCCTGCATCGCACCGAACGCCATTTCGTCATTGGCCGACCACACCAGCGAGACGTTCGGGTAGCGTCGAAACAGCAATTTCGCCTGCTCGTACGCCCGATCACGGGTCCAGCCGCCGTAGACCAGTTGGCGCAATCGCACTTCAGGGTGCTCGGCCAGCGCGCGCATCATGCCTTGCTCGCGCCGTTGTGCAGACGGGGTGATCTTCAGACCGGAGAACGCGAGCAACTCGATTACCTGGCCGGGCGCCGCCGGCGGGTGCTGGCGAATCATTTCCTTGAGCATCAGGTACCCGCCCTCCTCGTCGTTGGGCACCAGGCTGCCCAAACGATCAGGACGCTCGCCCAGCAAGCTCAGTTGATTGGCGGTCAGCGAGGCATTGACCATGAACAGCTTTACGCCGCTGCCCTCGGCCAGGCGCAGGATTTGCGGGGCAACGGACTGTTCGTTGACGAACACCAGGTAGTCGGGACGATGGGCACCTTGCAACGCCAGGCGCGCCTGCGCCAGGGTGAGTTCCGGCATGCGCTGGGAGTAGAGAATCTGCAAGTCGATGCCCAGATCCCGGGCCGCGGCCTGCATGAATTGCGAGTAACTGATCCAGAAGGCTTCCTGGGTTTTCCCCGGATTGAGGAACAACACCGATTCCGCACGCGCAGCCGATCCGCACGCCATGCCCAGCATCAGCACAAAGGTGGAGAAAAACTTCAACATTTAACGTCCGAGCCCCCGGAAAATCGCCGCGCATTATAGCCAGCGAAGTGCCGGAAACGGCGTTTATTCCGTTGTACGCCCGACAACTGTCGGAACCAGGCCCGGACGGGGTCGGTTATTGATGACTGACCCAGAATACCGCTGTGCCAACGACCAGGATGATCAGGAACAAAATCGCCCAGGCGTCGACCGTACTGTCAGGCTTTGTAGCTTTGGTAGGGTTGCTCATTGCATCGCCTCTTGTCGGTTTTATCGGTGATTGCATAAAGACTCGACCAGAGTAAAGACGACGATTGCCCGCACCACAAATAGGGGTTTAGCAATAACCGTTCTCGTTAGTCGTTTTGGTTCTTTACATATACTCAAACATCACTTTTGCGCATAACTACAAACTGGTATCTTGCCCCGGCTCCGTTGGGAGTGCGCGGCCGTGCGCGCAGAATTGCCGAAGCAGTATCGGAGACTTCCAAGCAAAAAACGTAACGGGATCCGACCGGCCCAAGCCTGAGAACAGGACTTATATGTACGTATACGACGAGTACGATCAGCGGATCATCGAGGACCGCGTCAAGCAGTTCCGTGATCAGACCCGACGCTACCTGGCAGGCGAGCTGAGCGAAGAAGAATTCCGCCCCCTGCGCCTGCAAAACGGGCTTTATATCCAGCGCTTCGCGCCGATGTTGCGAGTGGCGGTGCCTTACGGCCAACTGACTTCGCGCCAGACGCGGATGATGGCCAAAGTGGCCCGCGACTACGACAAGGGCTATGCCCACATCAGTACCCGGCAGAACGTGCAGTTCAACTGGCCGGCGCTGGAAGACATTCCGGACATTCTCGCTGAGCTGGCCACCGTGCAGATGCACGCGATCCAGACCAGTGGCAATTGCCTGCGCAACGTCACCACCGACCAGTTCGCCGGTGTCGCCGCCGACGAATTGATCGACCCGCGCCCGTGGTGCGAGATCGTTCGTCAATGGACGACGTTCCACCCGGAATTCGCCTACCTGCCGCGCAAATTCAAGATCGCCATCAATGGCTCGACCTCTGACCGTGCAGCCATTGAAGTCCATGACATCGGCCTTGAGCCGGTGCACAACGCCGCTGGCGAACTGGGTTTCCGTGTGCTGGTCGGTGGCGGCCTGGGCCGTACCCCGGTGGTGGGTGCGTTCATCAATGAATTCCTGCCGTGGCAAGACCTGTTGACGTACCTCGACGCCATCCTGCGTGTCTACAACCGCTATGGCCGTCGCGACAACAAGTACAAGGCGCGGATCAAGATTCTGGTCAAAGCCCTGACGCCTGAAGTCTTCGCGCAAAAAGTCGACGCGGAAATGGAACACCTTCGCGGTGGCCAGACCACGCTGACCGACGCCGAAGTGCATCGCGTCGCGAAACACTTCGTCGACCCGGACTACAAGGCCCTGGACAACCAGACCGCCGAACTGGCCCGACTCGACAACGAACACCCGGGTTTCGCTCGCTGGCGCACCCGCAACACCCTGGCCCACAAGAAGCCGGGTTATGTGGCGGTGACGCTGTCGCTGAAGCCGACCGGCGTTGCCCCGGGCGACATCACCGACAAGCAGCTCGACGCCGTGGCCGACCTGGCCGAGCGTTACAGCTTCGGGCAACTGCGCACGTCTCACGAGCAGAACATCATTCTGGCCGACGTGGAACAGTCGCAACTGTTCGCGATGTGGGGCGAGTTGCGCGAGCAAGGTTTCGCCACGCCGAACATCGGCTTGCTGACCGACATCATCTGCTGCCCTGGCGGTGATTTCTGCTCGCTGGCCAACGCCAAGTCGATCCCGATCGCCGAGTCGATCCAGCGTCGTTTCGACAACCTGGACTACCTGTTCGATATCGGTGAACTGGACCTGAACATTTCCGGTTGCATGAACGCCTGCGGTCACCACCACGTCGGCCACATCGGCATTCTCGGCGTGGACAAGAAAGGCGAAGAGTTCTACCAGGTCTCCCTGGGTGGCAGCGCCAGTCGCGATGCGAGCCTGGGTAAAATCCTCGGCCCGTCCTTCGCCCAGGACGCCATGCCTGACGTGATCGAGAAGCTGATCAACGTATACGTCGAACAACGTAACGAAGATGAACGCTTCATCGACACCTATCAGCGTATCGGCATCGACCTCTTCAAGGAGCGCGTCTATGCAGCGAATCATTAAGAACAACGAAGTCGTCGATGAAACCTGGCACTTGATGCCAAAGGACGCGACCCTCGATGGCATTTCCAACTGCGACGACCTGATCGTGCCGCTGGCCCTGTGGCGCGAACATGCGCATGCGCTCAAGGCCCGCGATGGCGGTCTTGGCGTGTGGCTGGACGCCGACGAAGAAGCCGAGGAAATCGGTGACGACGTCGAGCAGTTCAAGGTGATTGCCTTGAATTTCCCGGCGTTCACCGATGGCCGCAACTACTCCAACGCCCGTCTGCTGCGTGACCGTTACGGTTTCAAAGGCGAGCTGCGGGCGATTGGCGACGTGTTGCGCGACCAGTTGTTTTACCTGCACCGCTGCGGTTTCGATGCATTTGCGATTCGTGCCGACAAAGACCCGTACGAAGCCCTTGAAAGCCTCAAGGACTTTTCGGTGACCTATCAGGCCGCCACCGACGAACCGCTGCCGCTGTTCCGTCGCCGCTGATCGTCCAGCCTTGAACCCCGTTGTGGGGTTCAAGGCTTATTTCCTGTGATGACACATTGAATACCCGGCTTGCTTAAAGCCCGGCGCGATTCTCCAATTCCCTGAAAGCGGCCAACGGATTTTCGAACCGACCGCTGCCCTGACTCAGCCTCCGCCATAACTCTTGCGAGGCATCCGCCTCCCGCAAGAGCTGCCAGACTCGCGCTTGCAGCGACGAATACTCCACTCGAAAATCCGCCGTCAGGCTGAGCCGGTTTATGACATTCAGAAACCGTGTACCGGACGGGTTACTTGCCAGCCGCTCCCATATGGCTTGCATCGCCGTTTGTGTCTGTGCGTCACAGTCTCGCAACCAGACCACCGACTGCCCGTAGTCGGCGCCCTCCTCGCTCAGCCACAGATTGATTCCCGTTCGCTCTCGATGGCTCACAATGCGTCGAAGTGTGTCCTCGTCTGTCAGCGGGTTCCCCCACAGCAGCACGCTATCCTCGGCGGCGACCTGGTTGAATACGGCCGTGGGAACCCGCGTGATCCGGTTGTCACGCAAATCCAGCAAGGTCAGGCGCGGCTCATCCGGAATGCCGACAGGGCATCGTTTGATGCCGGTATTCCTCAGGGTTAGCCGGCGCAACTCGTTCATGCCTAGCACCACGGGAGGCACACCCAAGGGATTTTCACTCATCTCCAATGTCTGGAGCCGCACCAGTTCGCTCAACTGCCCCGCTGTCTCTTCGGTAAAGACCAGCCCGGTAGCGATGAGATTGAGTGACGTGAGTCGGGTCAGGCTGGAAATCACCGGCGGCAAAACGCCCTGGGCGCCACCGGCGGCGTCGAATTGAATCAGGTCCACATGCTCAAGATTTAGCGTCCGAAGATCAGGAAAACTCTCTAAAAAGCCATTTAGCGTGCCACGCTCGGTCACCTGGAAATTGAGCATCGATATTTCGATGACTTCGTTGAACCGCACGCTCATCAACGGCAATCGGTGATAGTCCTCATAACTCAGGTCCAGCTTGAAACCTGCAACCTGCCCCTGCGAATAGACGCGTTTGACTTGCGACTGGCGTTTTTGCCAGATCGCAATCAGCTCCTCGGCCAGCTCAGTGCGGGTTTCCCGCTCCTGGTTCACGACGTTATGCACCAGCTCAGCGTTATGTTCGGCGATTTGTTCATCGCTCAGGCCCTCAGCCTCATCATCCTCTTCAAACAGAAACGGGATATCCATGTCCTCAATGTCTTCCGCCACCTGGTCGACCCAGGCATTCAAGTCTGTGTTGAGCTGCAGTAGCTGTTGCCGGAGCGAATCGAGGTGTGCCTGAGCATTGCCCGCCGTGCGCTGTAGCAGTTCATCCGCTTCAGCATCCGAAAAATCCGGATAAATCTCCTTGACCTGCAACCTCATCACCTGGCGTGTCAGCGCTTCGGCCTGCGGTGTACCGGGGAAACCGCCACCGCGCAGTCCTTGCGCCTCGAAGGGCAAACCGGAGTCCAGCCGGTCCAGTCCAAGCCTCAAATCCGCGCGGGACAATGCACGGTCACTGATGTGCAGCCGCAGTTCATTGGCTGGATCAAGCGACCCCAGGTTCAACGCCAAACGCTCTTGGTCGGACAACAAGCCGAGGATGGCCTGGTAAAAATCCGTCTCGCCGCCCTGGTGCCCATAACGATTCCCGACCTTGACCAACTGCCGGGACACGCTGTTATCCAGCGCGATGCTTCGATCCAGAACCCGGCCGGTGGGGGAACCGTCGAGGATTTCGATTCGCACCTTTTTCGGCCATCCCGGAAGGTTTTTCAGCGAATGCAGGGCCAGGGTGTCGGACTCGGGGTTCGCCACCGAGCGCAGGTACAGCCCCTCATACGCGCGGTTGAGCCGCACATGCTGTTGGTATTGCCGGGCCTTGTTGTGCAACTGCCTGAACACTTGCCGGACCCGGGCCGCGTCGACCGGGCTCTGGACGTCCACGCCATGACGATCGAGCATTTGCTCAATGGCATTCCTGGGCAAGTCAGGATATTGCCGTTGAAACAACCGGACCCACTCTTGTTCCGAGCGCTGAAGCGCTTCATAGCGGGCGGTGAACAGCTCGGCGCGCTGGCTTTGGGACACCCCGGCCTGCGCCAGTTCCTGATCGATCCTGAAGCGGCTGAAGGTATCTGCCAGCAAGGGCGTCGGCGGGCGTCCGCCGTGCATCAGGCGCAGCATGTCGTCATCGATGGCGCTGACTTTGCCGATCTGCGCCAGCACCTCGTCGCTGAAAGAGGCCACTGGCGGACCGATGCCACGGATCAGTTCCACGCGGTTCAGCGGCGGGACGCCGGTTGACGCGGAAGAGCCCGCGACCGGATCCGCCACCGGCCTGACGCCCTCCACCGTCGGATGGGCTCCGGGCTCGTGGGCACGCTCCGCAACGACGCCGGCCTCGGCCCCCTCCCGTTTGAGCGCCGCGCCCGCGCCAGCCAGCGGCAGCGCATTGAGCAAGCCAAACACCGTACGCGTCACACCTGCCGCTCGATCACTTGACGTTGCACCGTTGATGGCCTGATCAAGGCCATACCCCGCGTCAATGATGCCGGCCAGCGCCAGCAGCCCTTCGCCGCCCGGTACAAATAGCGCCAACGGAGCGAAACGGTTGACCCACTGCACGACCGGCTCGACCACCGCACTCAAGTTATCCCGGTTGACCTGGGCATCGTCACGAATGGTTTTGACACTGGCCCGCGAAGCTTCCTTCATGGTCAGCACCAAGTGGGCAAACGGATCGGTGCCGACGGGCGAGTCATCGAAACCGATGTATCGGGCGGGCTCCCAGTAGCCGTCGTCGTTGAAGAGCCCGGCTTCTTTGGTCAGCCGATGTTTTCGCGGGTAGAGCGCCATGCCCTCCAGCGCCGTCAGCACACCGGCATGGAACGTACCATCCTTGCGGTCATCCTCGGCGAAGTGGGCGGCCAGGGCCTGTTTCGTCGCATCACTTGTGCCCTGCCGCACAACCCATTGATGCAATTGCCGGGTGTCGGTGAACGCGTGAAGTGGCGAAGAGTTGCCGGGGATGTACACCAGCAGCGCGCCGTCAGGGGCCCGCCAGCCCCAGATATCCTTCGCGGTGTAGCGATAGAGTTTCAGGCGGCCAATCTTCAGCGTTGGCGCCCCTTGGGTCGGTGCCTGCAGTGGGTTGATCGTCAAGGTTGCCCAGGCTTGGTCAGGCGGCAATCCCATTGCCTGCATGGCCAGCGCCAGGCCCTCGGGAGTCAGGCTGGCCTCTTGCTGCTGGAGAAAAGCGGCCATGACAAAGGCGATCCTGGCCGACGTTTTCAGGACGTTCGGCGTGGCGGCAACGATCACGTCGTCCGCTGGCCAGGCCTGATCAAGATAGCGTTGATACCGCCCTTGCAGATCCAGCTCCCAGACCCACTTCCTGAAGTCGGCGGGCCTCACCGCGATTTGGGTCGCAGGCCCATAGACTTGCGGATCGGTCCGACGGTAGAGGCCTTCGTAGGAGTAGTGGTAGTCGTTGCCGGGCTCGGTCTTGTCATCGACATGCTCGACAATCCGAACAGACGGCCCGACATCGGGTGGCGTGTATAACCCGAACATTGTTTCCACGAAGCGCCCGTCGCCCACAGTCTGATAGTTGGACAGCAACGCCTGCACCAGGGACATGGCGCTCGCGATCCGCCCCTGGTGGATGCCGTTCCGGGCAGGCCGCCCCTTGTAGTCGTAATCGAGCGTCACCAACTGCGCCGTTGCCGGGTCGATGTCCTGGCCCCACTTTTCCTGGATCAGGTGTGCGCCAAACCGGGCGGGCGTCTGTGGCAGCGCGTCATCCACGACGTGCCTGAGGTTCTCGCGCGTTTGCGGCAAGGCCGGTGCATTCCCTTGATTGCCTGCACAGTTGTTCATTGTTCGGCCCCGCTGGCGCTGGTACCGGGCACTTCGGGCGCGGGATGGCGCCCCAGCGCCTGGGACGTCAGTTGCCAGATCAAATCCCGACGTTCGTTTCTGAAGTTTTGAAGGATGGCATTCATGCGCTCCGCAGCGGTCTCGCGAGACAACTGGACCTGTCCCTCGAGCTGCGCAAAGCCTTGTGCCGTGCGGTCCGTGATCACCGCGAAACGGTCACGATGGGCCGCTTCCAGATACTCGATCCAAAAGCCTTGCTGAACGATCCAGTCTTGCAACGCGCTTGTACGCTCGATTTCCAAGACAGCCAGGCAGGCCTTGTCCAGTGCTGCCGCCGTCACTTCGACATTCAATCCGGCCACCATCCGCCGTGGCTGCGCCGGCAAGTCCAATCGTTCGGCCAGACCCACGCGATACGCCAGGCTGATCTCCAGTGCATGATCGTAACGATTGAGTTGAGCGCTGCTGCGGGTGTTGATATCCGTCAGAGCCAGTCTCTCGACCTCTTGCAACCGGAACAACCCGCGCAGCAGATTGATGAACTGTTGCTCCAGTGCCGCCAACCCCGTGGTAGCTGCTGCCATGGCCCTGAAACACAACACACGGACTTCCATTTCACTGAACAGCGCCAAGTAACCATCGGCGCTGATCCCTCCGGTGCGGGCGATGCTGAAAAGCGAGCGTCGTAAACGGTCATCTTCACCGGCCGCCTCCAGAACATTCCACACCCGCTGGCTGAATTGCGAGTACAGCCGGCTGAAGTCCGCCGTGCTCTGGAGGCGCGCGAGCACGTTGAAAAAATCCCTGGAACCCGGACAGGCCAGCAATGACTCCCACAGCGCGCGCCCGGACACGGTTTCAGCAAGCGTTTTCCCGGCCAGCCATGAGGCGCTTTGCGCTGCCTGGGTCAGGGTCGGCGCAGCCTGTCGACGATATTCCATGACCCCAAAACTGACGCCGTTCTTTTGCTGATAGGCAAGGAGCTGTTTAAAGGTCGCGGGCGATAACGGGTTGCCATGCAGATGGATTTCCCGTTTTGACGCCCAGGCGTCCTTGAAGAACATCGCTGGAAGACACTCTATTCGGTTGTCACGCACATCGACCACGCGCAGCTCCCGCAGATCGGAGGTGCCCGCCGGCCACTGGTCGATCCCGCTCGCCCTCAGGTTCAGCTGTTGCAGGTGCTGCAGTTTGCTGACATCCGGCACGTACGAAAGGCTCGGGTTGCAGGCGAGGTTCAGCGTGCGCAGATTGCTCATGCCGGCCAACTGGCCGGCCGATTCCGCCGTCAGTTGAATCAGGTTGTCGCTCAGATCCAGGTGGGCCAGTCGGGGCATGCTCGTCACCGCCAAAGGCAATCGGGTCAGGTGATTAGCGGTCAAGGTCAAGCTGTGCAAATTGCTGAAGTTGCGCAGAAACGCATTCAAGCCGCTGCTGGCACCCACGCCCTCCATCACCAGACGGTCAATGTGATGGAAGTCACCGCTGATCACAGGCAGTTCACCCAATGGCTGCGGATCAAAGGCCAGCGTTCTGAACAGCCCTTCGCTTGTCTGGACAAACCCGGATTCCTTACGCCAACCACCGATGATGGCCTGCGCTGCGCGAACCTTGCTGTGCTTCGCGACTTTCAGCCTCGGACCATCGGGTGCCTGATGCCAGGTCGTGCGACTCACCCAGCGGCCCAATGCTTCCCTGATCGAGAAAAACTCAAGCCTGAGCGACTCCAGCTTCTGCAGAATCAGAATTTCGTTGGTACCGAGGGCCGCGAGGAATCTGTGGATTTGTGCCGGGGAATGCGTCGGATACAGCTCTTGCGCCCGGCGCACCATCACGTCGGAGCTGCTGACGATGGCAGCGCTTGCAGAGGGCATCGCGGCATGTGCAGCGCAGAGCCGGTCGGCAAACTCCATCGGCGAGTGGTCACCCAGCCGACCCGCAGCATCAATGACCTGCGTAACGGTATCGCGGCGCTGTAGGGCAACCTGCGTGATCTTCTGCCGCAACGCCATCCAGGCGTCATCGGTTTGCACACCCAGCGCCGTTCTGCGCGCGGTCGACAGCCCGTGCCAGAGTGCCTGGAAGTAGTGTTCGCGGGTTCGATTGAAGAACGAGGTCACTGGCCCATCCCGGCCGTCGAAAACACTGTAGCGATCACCCTGTGCCTTGATCACCAGCTGCTGCGTGGCGGAGTCTGATCCGATACTGGCCACTTCTTCCTTTCCGCTTGCCCACTCCCGCACCTCGACCCGCAGATTGCCGTCCCAGCCAGGCAGGTGCTCAAGGGTGTGCAGCACCAATCGGTGACTGTCGATACTCTCGGCACTGTTCAGGTACAAACCTTCATAGGCCCGAGCGACGCGTAATACCCGCAAGTAATGGCGCGCCTCCTCCGCCAGCCGTAAGGGTACCCGTGCCATCTCCAGTTCTTCCCGCTCAGCGGATAACGCGTTTCGCTCCAACTCCTCGGCCACACTGGCCGGCAATTCGGGGAATTTTCCGAGCAGGACGGACACTCGCGTATTGGCCGGGGTTTCGGTGCGCTGATAAATCCGTGTGAACAGGGTCGGTCGTTTGCGTTGAGCCTCCTGACCAAGAATTCTGATCAGTTCAGCAACCTCGACCACCGGATTATCGATGTTCAGTCCCAACAGCTGCGCCCGCAGGTGACGGTCAAGCGCCGATAGCAACGCCGTGTAGAAATGCCCATTTCCCAACGCCGCCTGGCTGAGTCTGACGGTCTTGGCGGCCCCTGCGCTGGACGGGCCATAGACGTGCACTTGTTCGTTTGCGGCATTGACGACACTGACAGCGGTATCCGCCGGCCAACGGGTGTGGGTCGTCAGCAGCTGCAATTGCAGGTCGTGATCCGCCCGAGAGGCCGATGATGGGGTTTGCATGCGCTCGATAAATCGGCTGACGGCGGCGTCGGCGCGAAACCGCCGAACCGTATCAATCAGCACGGCCGGAGGGCTGCGTCGATCAATGTGGGCCTGACGCAGAGCGCTGTCGTCGATCCCGCTGACGGCCATGATCTGGAGGGCGACGACGTCGGAAAAATCATCGGCGCCGTGACCGAAACGGCGAAACAGCGTGAGCCGGTCCCAGGCCTGGGGCAGCTCCGAATCGTGCCGCCAAGCGCCACGCCCGTTGGTTTCGAGCAACGGTAAATAGCCGTCGGCGATACCGTTGGGTTGAAGGATTTCCCAGAGGTCGGTTTCGGCCTTGGGCCGCACGGCGTAAACCTTGGCATTGATGGCCAGGTACGCTTGATCACCCACCCAACGCAGCCCTTGATCATCCATCGCCAGCGTGGACGGTAACGACCGATGCTGCTGATAGACCGCCAGATCAGGCTTCCACAGGCGGGTACGGGAGTCCCCGAGGTGGACGGTCCGCAGCCGCTCGATGAACGTCGATGTCCTGATCGCTTTGCAGGCCGTGCCCGCCACCGCCGTACCCGCCACGAAAGCCGCCATCAGGACCAGGTTTTCCACCGTGTCGAACAGGTAGTCCATGGCCTGCTCCTGTTCGCCCCTGGACCACCGGTCGATTCCTTCATAAACCTGCGTCAGCAGTTGCGCGCCGGTCACCACCAGCAGGATCTCGCCCACAACGGGTAACAAGGAGGCTGCCGCCAGCAGAAAATCAAGGCCGATCGCCTTCCAGACTTCCAGCCGAGCGAGCCGCGACAGTTCGTCTTCATCGTCAGTGGGAACGACCAGAAGCCGGGCATCGGCCATGATCTGGCTGGAATAGTGGCGAAAAAGCGTCTGAAACAAGTCACCTTTCACGTCGACGCCGGCCACCGAGACATAAGTGGCGCTCGCTGGAAGCGGCGACGATTTGGGGGCTAGCAGATTTGATTCCAGGGCACTCAGAAACGCAGCGCGGTCCGCCAGCTTGATATACCGCAAGAAGGATCGACGAAACGCCGCGACTTTCAATCGAGCGCTCAACTCCGCTTCAAAATGAGTGAACGATGAATACTCTTTCAGTGGATGCAGCAGATCACCCGGCAAATAGACCACACACCGGTCATCATCACGCTCACTGACCGGGCTGATCGACATCGCCCCCATGAGTGTCACGTCGAACATTTTCAAGGTTCGGTATCCCAGGCCGTTGGCGCCTGGCCTGCAGGGCTGATCATTGTTTCCAACCGCCCGCAACATCTGGTGAGCCTCGACGCTGATATGTTTTTTCATCAACGCCAGATGCCTGTCTACTTCAAAGCAATTCTGCGAATGGCTGATGCATGCGGCCCGCAGCTCATTCACTGTTGATTCGGGTTCAAACAGCGACTGAAGATGGGCCTGGTACTGTTTGCCCAGATCCAGTGACCGGCACACGGTGGCAAATTCATGGGGCTTGATCGGCAGTATCCGGTTTTTTTTGCCGGTCACTTTTTCAGGAATATAAATCAACGAACTGTCGTGGTAGTTCCCCTCCAGCATTTCGCTTGCGGCGAAATTCTCACAGGCAGCGGTCAACAAATCCCGGTCGATCGGCAACACCAGTTTCTTGCGCAGCCCCAGCAGGCTCGAGGTCGATCGCACGTGCTGAAATACCACGCCCGTGACGTCAAGCGGCGTACCCAGCTTGTCGGACAAGGCCTTGGCCAGCAACGGCGCGCAGAACGCCTGCACGGACTTGAGGTTTTTCAGAAGGCTGGCGGCAGCGGTTTTTGAGCGATGGCTGGCAATCAGGCTTTCATGGAGCTCACGTCGCAACTCAGCCGAGGCGGACAGTAACCAGGAGGGAACATTATTTTTGACCAGTTCAAGGAAAACGCCTTGTTGATCCGGCGTTAACACGGGAATGTTTTTAGCGGTGGAGATGGAAGACATGCTTGAGTAACTCGGAAACTGAAAAGAACTTTCAGCTTACCGACCATCTTTTTTAACCAGCGTTACCTATATACCACCACTAAAAAAAGGGCCCTTTCATTGCCTGACAATGAAAGGGCCCGCGGTATTGAAAGTGTTACCAGAAACGTTGTTGGGTCAACCGGCTCCACCAGCTCAGCAATACCCGGTCGACCGATCCGCTGGCCGCCATGCCGATGCGCTCTTGCAGGCTTTTGCGTTCGGCGTAATGCAGGTGGTAGACCTCGGACTTTTTCGCCCGCTCCGCGAGGTATTCGTCGCTGGTCTTGAGTTCGTCCACCAATTGCTTGTCCAGCGCAGCGATGCCAAGCCAGATTTCACCGGTGGCCACGTCGTCGATGGCCAGTTGCGGGCGGTAGCGCGCGACAAAGTTCTTGAACAACTGGTGAGTGATGTCCAGGTCTTCCTGGAACTTCTCGCGGCCCTTCTCGGTATTTTCGCCAAACACTGTGAGGGTGCGCTTGTACTCGCCGGCGGTCAGGACTTCGAAGTCGATGTCGTGCTTTTTCAGCAGGCGATTGACGTTGGGCAACTGCGCGACCACACCGATCGAACCGAGGATCGCGAACGGCGCGCTGATGATCTTCTCGCCGATGCACGCCATCATGTAGCCACCACTGGCCGCCACCTTGTCGATGCACACGGTCAACGGCACACCGGCATCGCGGATGCGCGCCAGTTGCGAAGACGCCAGGCCGTAGCTATGGACCATGCCGCCGCCGCTTTCCAGACGCAGTACCACTTCATCCTTCGGCGTTGCCAGAGTCAGCAGCGCGGTGATCTCGTGGCGCAGGCTCTCGGTAGCGGATGCCTTGATGTCGCCGTCGAAATCCAGCACGAATACCCGTGGCTTGGCTTCGGGTTTCTTCTTTTGCTTTTTCGTCGATTTGGCTTCGGACTTGCGCAGCGCCTTGAGCTGGTCCTTGTCGAACAAGGTTTGCTCCAGGCGTTCACGCAGCCCTTTGTAGAAATCATTGAGCTTGCTGACCTGCAACTGCCCGGCCGACTTGCGCCGACCTTTACTGCGCAACGCCGCGAAACTGGCCAGGACCACCAGAATGGCGATCACCAGCGTCACGGTCTTGGCCAGGAAACTGGCGTACTCGGACAAAAACTCCACAGTGACTCCTTCAATACGATGCACGACTTAAAACACGCGCGGAATGCGCCCAGCATACCCATGCCTCGGCTCGACGGCCAGCCGTGAAACCTTCGGCAACAAGCCTGTAACGGGCCTTTCAAACAAGCGTATGTTTTTTCATTGACAGCTCACCGCCATCCCCATAACCTCGCCAAACCTTCAACGTACCGGGACGACGCGGACGTGGGCAGCATCTATTTGATTCGACATGGCCAGGCCTCCTTTGGTGCAGACGACTATGACGTCCTGTCGCCGACCGGTGTGCGCCAGGCTGAAATCCTCGGCCAGCACCTGGCCGGGCTGGGTCTGAACTTTGATCGCTGCCTGTCCGGCGACCTGCGCCGCCAGCAACACACGGCCAATAGCACCCTGGAACAGTTCACTGCCGTCGGGCTGCCGGTGCCGACCCTGGAAACCGATTCCGCCTTCAATGAGTTCGACGCCGACGCGATAATCCGCGCGCTGCTGCCGGCCATGCTCGAAGACGAGCCCGAAGCCCTGGACATCCTGCGCAACGCCACGCAGAACCGCGCCGAGTTCCAGCGCATCTTCGCCCTGATCATAGAGCGCTGGCTGGCCGGGACTTATGACACGCCGGGTCTCGAAAGCTGGCTGGGCTTTGTCGAACGTGTACAGGCCGGCCTGAACCGCATCCTTGAACAGGCCGACAACCCCCAGAAAATCGCCGTGTTCACCTCCGGCGGCACCATCACTGCCCTGCTCCACCTCATTACTCAAATGCCGGCAAGACAGGCCTTTGAACTCAACTGGCAAATCGTCAACACCTCGCTCCACCAACTGAAATTCCGTGGTCGCGAAGTGGCACTGGCTTCCTTCAACGGTCATGCACACCTGCAACTGATGAAGGCACCGGAACTCATCACGTTTCGCTGAGTCCGGATTATTGTGACCCTGGCTGTAATCACCCAGCTCTTATTACCCAAGAAAGGATCGAACCATGACCTCCGTAGCTGACGCCGTACAAGCAATGAAAGCCAAGTTCAACCCAGCCGCCGCTGCCGGTCTGGACCTGGTATTCGGTTTCCGCATCGACGAAGACAAGAACTTCTCGTTGATCGTCAAAGACAGCACCTGCGAGTTGCAGGAAGGCGTCAACCCTGACGCCCAAGTCACGCTGGTAATGGACGGCGAAACCCTGGAAGGCATCGTTGACGGTTCGACCGACGGCATGCAAGCGTTCATGGGCGGCAAGCTGCGCGCCGAAGGCGACATGATGTTGGCCATGAAACTGTCCGAGCTGTTCCCAAGCTAAGCAGCCGCTCCCGGCCTTCGGGAATACGTCTGGCTTTCAACGAATCCCGCCCCTTGTGGCGGGATTCGTCGTTTTGTGCGGGCGGAAAACGGCTACAAGCGGATTTGCGGTCTATATTCCTTCTGGCCGCCTGCGTCGGACATCGGCTGTTTGCCCCCCAATCCATTGGCGCGGAGCACTGCCATGAGCCCACCTGACGACCACGACGGCTACAACCGCCGACGTGTACTGCAAGGCCTTTCGGCGGGTGCCGTCGGCGCCTGGATCAGCCCGTTATTTGCAGGGAGTAAAACCATGCCCGACGCCCCGGCCGACCTCATTCTGTACAACGGACGCCTGCACACCGTCGATCGCAAGAAACCCCAGGCCAGTGCTGTCGCGATCAAGGACGGACGCTTCGTGGTGGTCGGCAGCGACGCTCAGGCCATGGCACTGCAAGGTCCGGGGACGACGATTGTCGACCTGCACGGGCGCACGGTGATCCCCGGTCTCAACGACTCGCACCTGCACCTGATTCGTGGCGGCCTCAATTACAACCTCGAACTGCGCTGGGAAGGCGTGCCGTCACTGGCCGATGCCTTGCGCATGCTCAAGGAGCAGGCTGATCGCACGCCGAGCCCGCAATGGGTGCGAGTGGTCGGTGGCTGGAACGAATTCCAGTTCGCCGAAAAGCGTCTGCCGACGATTGATGAACTCAACAAGGCCGCGCCGGACACCCCGGTGTTTGTGCTGCATCTCTACGACCGCGCCCTGCTCAACCGCGCCGCGTTGAAAGTGGTCGGTTACACCCGTGACACGCCCAACCCGCCGGGTGGCGAGATTCAGCGCGACAGCAACGGCGATCCGACCGGCATGCTGATCGCCCGCCCCAACGCGATGATTTTGTATTCGACGCTGGCCAAAGGGCCGAAATTGCCGCTGGAGTATCAGGTCAACTCGACCCGACAATTCATGCGCGAACTCAATCGCCTCGGCGTCACCAGTGCCATTGATGCCGGCGGTGGTTATCAGAACTACCCGGACGATTACCAGGTCATCCAGCAACTGGCGAAAGACCAACAGTTGACGGTGCGCATTGCTTACAACCTGTTCACGCAGAAACCCAAGGAAGAATTGAGCGACTTCAAAAACTGGACCAGCACCTCGCACTACGGTCAGGGCGACGACTTTCTGCGGCACAACGGCGCCGGGGAAATGCTGGTGTTCTCGGCGGCGGACTTTGAAGATTTCCTCGAACCGCGCCCCGACCTGCCGCAAACCATGGAGCAGGAACTGGAACCGGTGGTTCGCCATCTGGTTGAACAGCGTTGGCCGTTCCGTTTGCACGCGACCTATAACGAATCCATCGGCCGCATGCTCGACGTGTTCGAGAAGGTCAATCGCGACATTCCATTCAACGGTTTGCCGTGGTTTTTCGACCACGCCGAAACCATCACCCCGCAGAACATCGAACGGGTGAAAGCCCTGGGCGGGGGGATTGCGATTCAGGATCGCATGGCGTTTCAGGGTGAATATTTCGTCGAGCGCTACGGCGCCAAAGCCGCCGAACACACACCGCCCATCGCCCGCATGCTCGCCGAAGGCCTGCCCGTCGGCGCCGGCACCGACGCCACCCGCGTCTCCAGCTACAACCCGTGGACGTCGCTGTACTGGCTGGTCAGCGGCCGCACGGTCGGCGGGCTGGAGTTGTACCCGCAAGGCTTGAGCCGCGACACCGCGCTGGAACTGTTCACCCACGGCAGCGCCTGGTTTTCTTCCGAGCAAGGCAAGAAAGGCCAGATCAAGGTCGGGCAACTGGCGGACCTCATTGCATTGTCGGCGGACTACTTTCACATCGAGGATGAGGCGGTCAAATGGATTGAATCGGTGCTGACCATCGTTGACGGCAAGATCGTGTATGGCACGGCCGAGTTCGAAAAACTCGGGCCGCCGCCGATCCCGGTCGTGCCGGAGTGGTCGCCGGTGACCACCGTGCCCGGTCATTGGAAACACCTGGCGCCGCTGGCGGCGCAGGTTCACCAATGTGTGGGGGCGTGCGCGGTGCATGCACACAGCCACGAGCGGGCGCGACTGTCCTCGGCGCCGGTCAGTGACTTTCAGGGCTTCTGGGGCGCGTTCGGCTGCTCGTGTTTTGCGTTTTGATCAACGACCGCACAGACACCGACATTCCCACAGGGAATTTTGCATGGAGGTGGAATCAGGGTTGCAACAACAGCGCCACCAGCGCGCTCCACCCCGTCTGATGACTGGCCCCCAGGCCGCGTCCGGTTCCCCCATGAAAATACTCATGGAACAACACCAGGTCGCGGCTGGCGGGGTCGGCCTGTAACTGCGGATACGCCGCCATTGACGGCCGATTGCCCTCTTCGTCCCGCAGAAAAAGCTTCGTCAGACGTTGGCTCAGGCTGTCAGCCACCTCCTCAAGTGACGCCAGAAAGCCTGACCCGGTCGGGTATTCCACCGAAAAGTTCTGGTCGTAATACCGGTGAAACTCGCGCAGCGATTCGATCAGCATGTAATTGATCGGCATCCACACCGGTCCGCGCCAGTTCGAGTTGCCGCCGTACAGCCGCGATTCGGACTCGCCCGGCTCGTAACGGGCACACAGTTGGTCGCCGTTGATCAGCAAGCCGAAAGGTTGTTCCGCAAAGGCCTTGGACAACGAACGAATGCCGTACGGGGACAGAAACTCATCCTCGTCGAGCATGCGTTTGAGCAAGTCTTTGGTGCGTTCACCGCGCAACAGCGCCAGCAGCATGCGGTTGCCCTCACCGGGCTCGGTCCAGCGCGACACCAGGCTGGCCAGATCGGGCCGATGGCGCATAAACCCGAGCAATCGATCACGCAAACCCGGCAAGCCTTCGTGCTCGTGCTGCTCCAGCACTTGCACGGCGAACAGCGGCATCAGGCCGACAATCGAGCGCAACCGCAGCGGTTCGTTGACGCCGTCGGGACGGTGCAGCACGTCATAGAAAAACTGATCCTGCTCATCCCACAAACCTTCGGCCTCGGAATCGACCCGGTTGATCGCCCCGGCGATGTAGAGAAAATGTTCGAAGAATTTCACCGCGATGTCGACGTACACGCTGTTGCGCTTGGCCAGTTCCAGCGCGATGCGCATCAGGTCCAGCGCATACGCGGCCACCCACGCCGTGCCGTCGGCCTGATCCAGTTGATAGCCCGTCGGCAACAACGCCGAGCGGTCGAACAGGGCAATGTTGTCCAGCCCCAGAAACCCGCCCTGAAACAGGTTGCGCCCCTCGGCGTCCTTGCGGTTGACCCACCAGGAAAAATTCAGCAGCAGTTTATGGAAGATCCGCTCAAGGAAATCCATGTCGCCGACGCCGGTCAGCGCCTTGTCCTGCTGATACACGCGCCAACTGGCCCACGCATGCACCGGCGGGTTGGCATCGTCGAACCGCCACTCATACGCCGGTAACTGGCCATTGGGATGCATGAAGCGGTCTTTGACCAGCAGCAACAGTTGATGCTTGGCGAACCCCGGATCAATCAACGCGAAAGCTACCGCCTGAAAGCCCAGGTCCCACGAGGCGTACCACGGATATTCCCAGGTGTCGGGCATCGAGACGATGTCGGCGTTCGACAAGTGCCGCCAATGTTTATTGCGGATGTGCAGGCGCTCGGGGGGTGGCGAAGGTTGCGCCGGATCGCCGTCGAGCCACTGATTGACGTCGAAGTAATACAGCTGCTTCGACCAGAGCAAACCGGCCAGCGCCTGGCGCTGAACATTGCGCGCATCCGCGTCGCTGATCCCGGCTTGCAACGCGGCGTAAAAGCCGTCGGCTTCGGCGCGGCGTTGATCGAATACGCTCTTGGCACTGACCGGCGGCGCACCGGCCGGCGCGAAACGCAGGTACACGCTACGGCTTTGCCCTGCCTCGAACACCAGCAGAAAATGCGCCGCCACCCGTGTGCCGGCGTCAGGGCGAACCGCAGCGGTGTCGCCATTGACGATGAAGTCGTTGATGCCGTCCTTGAACGGACCGCTGACCGCCACGCCATCGAGTTTGGGGAAATTGCTTTCGTTATTGCAGAACAGCCAGCGGCAGTCGTCACCGCCCCAGGCACTGGCTTGACGGTCGCTCAGCAGTGGATGCCGGGCCAGCACCTGAGCGCCGTCCAGGGTCAAACCCGGTTTCTGCTCGTCCGCCGCCCAGCTCCAGGTATTGCGGGCCCACAGGTGCGGCAGCACATGCAGACGCGCCGGCAGGTCAGAACGGTTGTGCACGGTGACGCGCATGAAAATGTCGTCTGCGGTGTGCTTGGCGTATTCCACCGACACGTCGAAATAACGCTCATCTTCGAACACGCCGGTGTCGAGAATTTCGTACTCGGCATCGGCCAGACCGCGACGGGCGTTCTGCGCCACCAGGTCGGCGTAGGGAAATTCGGCCTGCGGGTATTTGTAGAGCATGCGCATATAGGCATGACTCGGCACGCCATCGACATAGAAATACAATTCTTTGACGTCTTCGCCGTGATTGCCCTCGGAGTTGTTCAGGCCAAACAGACGTTCCTTGAGAATCGGGTCGCGCTCGTTCCACAAACCCAACCCCAGGCACCAGTGCTGCGCCTTGTCCGAGAACCCCGCCAGCCCGTCTTCACCCCAGCGATAGGCGCGACTGCGCGCATGATCATGCGGGAAGTAACGCCAGGCATCGCCGTCGGCGCTGTAGTCCTCGCGCACCGTGCCCCATTGGCGTTCGCTCAGGTACGGCCCCCATTCGCGCCAGGCGTCGGCATCGCTGCCGGTCAGGCGCTGACCTTCGGTGGTATCGAGGATGCTTGTTACGGGTTTGGCCGTCATGGGTGGGTCCGTTGGGCAAGAGACGGTTGCAGTATAGTGCTTTGCCCGGTTGCATAACTGAACATCCCCTGTAGCCGCCGGTGTATCCGTTTACAATGCCGGCACCTCCCGCGCCGGCTACCCCATGGACATCGATCTCGCTCGCACCTTCCTGGAAATCGTCCGTCACGGCAGCCTCGCTGCCGCCGCCGAAAAACTCCACGTCACCCAGACCGCGATCACCGCACGCGTGCAGAAGCTCGAAAGCCAGTTGGGCAGCACGCTGTTCGTGCGCAACCGCGCCGGTGCGCGCCTGACACCCAACGGCGAAGCGTTTGTGGTGTACGCCAATCAACTGGTCGAAACCTGGAACGCCGCGCGGCGGAACTTGCCGCTGCCCGAGGGTTTCGACGACATGCTGCACATCGGCGGCGAGGTCAGTCTGTGCAATCCGTTGATGCTCAGTTGGGCGGGCGAACTGCGCGAAAAAATCCCGGGGCACGCCCTGCGCATGGAAATCCGTGACGGCGAAAACCTGTTGCGTCAGCTGGAATTGGGCGTTCTGGACGCCGCGCTGGTGTACCAGCCGGAATACTGGCCGCGCCTGCAAGTCGAGCAAGTACTGGAAGAAAAACTGGTCCTGGTCCGTCTGGCCGGTCAGCCTGATCCCTACGTTTACGTCGACTGGGGACCGGAATTCCGCCGTCAACACGATGCCGCCCTGCCTGAAAAAGCCAAGGCTGCACTGAGCTTCAACCTCGGCCCGCTGGCCCTGCAATACATTCTGGAGCACGGCGGCAGCGGCTACTTCCGCACCCGCGTGGTGCAGAGCTATCTGGAAAGCGGCCTGCTGGAAGCGGTGCCCAAAGCCCCGGAATTCAGCTACCCGACCTACCTCGTGTATTCCCGGGATCGTGACTCCGCCACCTTGCAACGGGCCTTCGATTTACTGCGTGAAGTGATCAAAAGCGACGAGGACTGGTCGCAACGCTGGAACCCGTTGGCCTGAGCAGACTGGAACCTGGCGTTTGTGGCGTACAAGTTGGCGCTGCTTTTGCGGCGAGATCGGCTAATCTGCTGGAGCTAACAATAATTAGAGGTGATTGCAGTGAGGCAGACCACCGAAACATTCCGCAGCCGTTATCGAGCCGCTATCCATCCGATCTACAACCCCTGGCTGCACGGCACCTTCGTGCTGCTGTTCGGGGTGTTGGCCATTGCCGGGTTCTGGAGCACAGTGCATGAAGTGCAGCCACTGCAATGGCTCACCGTGCCGCTGACCCTGTTGCTGTTCAACTTCGGCGTGTACCAGGTGCACCGCCACCTCGGGCACCATAAAAAAAGCTATGCACGGATGTTCTACGCACGGCATGCCGGCGACCATCACAGCTTCTTCGCCCCCGGCCACATGACCTACGACAACGCCCGTGACTTTCGGGTCATCCTGTTTCCGGCGTGGTTGATCGTGGTGCACACCGTGGTCATCACCCTGCCGCTCTGGTGGTTGCTGACGCAGCTCAACGCCAATGTCGCCGGGTTGTTTGGCGGCTGTCTGGTACTCGGTTACCTGGCGTATGAGGTGTTTCACGCCTGCGAGCATTTGCCACCCCGGCACCCGGTCTCGCGTCTGCCATGGATCCGCCAGATGCGCCGCCTGCATGAACTGCATCACCGCCGCGAACTGATGCAGGAGCGCAATTTCAACATCGTTTTTCCACTGATGGACTACCTGTTCGGCACGCTGTACTGGGAGCCGGAGCACGACAACCTGACCCCGACGAGAGCGCCCATGACCCGCATGCAGCACCAGATCGTTATCGCTGGCGACCCGATTGCCGTGCTCACCTACGCCAGCACCGTGACGCGCTGGCCGGAGTGGCACCCGTCGTCCCTGAGGATCGACGGCCCGAGCGGCGCACTGCATGCCGGGGCGAGGTTCGAAGAAGACATCCGCGCCGGCGGGCGCGACGGGCATCTGAGCTGGCAAGTCGACGAGTACCTGCCCGGAAGACGCTGGAGCGCCCGTGCGCAAGGCGATCACGGTTTGTCACTGGTGGTCACCTACGAATGCGAGGCCGACGGTGATAACACCCGGTTCGTGCGCACGCTGGAATATCAGTTCAGCGGTTTGGGGATGCGGATTGCCAATCAGTTGCTGCTCAAGCGGCGCATCGACCATGAGTCCGCAGAATCGATGCTGGCCTTGCGCGACAAGGCGCAACAACACCTGACCCCGGCGGGGGTCAATGCGTGAGAAAAACCTTCCGGATCCGCGATTTACTGGTGTTGCTGATCATCCTCGTCGGCGGCTTCCTGTTGCTGTTCCCGACCAAGGTGCGGCCGGTGGCCTGGACGCCGCCGCCAGCGCCGTCCCTCAGCAGCGGCGTATACGCCGACAATCAACGCCTCAAAGGCGTGGAGCGCGTCGGCCCGCCGGACATTGAAGGGCCGGAGGCGTTGCTGCTGGAAGACAACGTGCTGATCACCGGCCTGCACGATGGCCGGGTGATTCGCACCAGCCTCGATGGCAAGGACACCAAAGTCCTCGCCAATACCGGTGGCCGGCCGCTGGGGCTGGCCCGCCATCCCAATGGGTTGCTGGTGATTGCGGACGGGGTCAAGGGTTTGCTGTCGCTCGATGCCCAGGGTCGCCTGATACCGTTGACGACGGCGGCCGGGGGCCTGGCCTTTGGTTTTACCGATGACGTGGCCATCGACAAGTCCGGGCATTACGCCTATTTCAGCGATGCCTCCAGCCGCTGGGGTTACGGCAAGGATGGCGAGGCGATCATCGAGCATGGCGGTGATGGCCGGTTGTTGCGCTACGACTTTCAGACTGGCAAGACCACGGTGTTGCTGGACAAGCTCGAGTTTGCCAATGGGGTGACGCTGGGGCCGGACGACGCCTTTGTGCTGGTCAATGAAACCGGCGCCTATCGCATCAGCCGCTACTGGTTGACCGGGCCGAAAGCCGGGACCCACGACCTGTTTATCGACAACTTGCCGGGCTTGCCGGACAACCTGTCGTTCAACGGTCAGGACCGGTTCTGGGTAGCGCTGTACGCGCCGCGCAATGCGCTGCTGGACGCCACGGCGGCGCATCCGTTCGTGCGCAAGATGATTGTCCGGGCGATGACGGTGCTGCCAAAACCCGTGGAAAAGCGTGCGTTTGTGCTGGGGCTGGACGTTGACGGCAAAGTGATTGCCAATCTGCAGGATGCGAGCAGCGGCAATTACTCGCCGATCACCACAGTGCGCGAGTATGGGGACTGGTTGTATTTCGGGTCGCTGAAGGCCAGACACATGGCGCGGCTGCCGCTCACCACGGCCCTGCAGCCGTAACACTCGTCAGTGTGAGAGAGCGGGCTTGCTCGCGAAAGCGGTTGAGCATTCAACATCGATGTTGAATGCCTGGGCGCTTTCGCGAGCAAGCCCGCTCCCACATTGCTTGGGGCTTACTTGAGGTCTGTGTCGTCTTCTGTTTCTTCCAGCACGCGTTCCGGGTCCAGCTCGGTGCTGTCCTCGTCGGCGTCGGGGTCGGTGGTGATGTGGTTCGGGCTCAAGGGTTCTGGATGAGTCGGGATCGGATCATAGCCGCCCTGCTCTTCGCTGGGAAACGTTGGGTTGGAAAGGCTTGGACCAGACATGAGGCACCTCGCAGGGAGTCGAAAACAGTAGGACTCTGAACGTTCGAGGTGCCGGGTTTTGTCGTCGTTCCAATAATTCAGTCACCGGTCGTCGGCGGCTGGGGGGCGGCGGGTCATACCTGTGTCTGGAGTTGCTGGACGATCTTCTCCTTGACCTGGTAGCGCTTCTCTTTGAGCTTCTTCAATGCGTCGTCGCTTGGCGCGTCGGAGGTTGCCGACTCTGCCTTCACCACTTCGGCATCCGCCTGCGAATACTTGTTGATCAGTGAATCCAGTAATGGATCCTTGGTGCGTCTTTGCTGGATCTCTTCCTTCGTGCAGCTCAAGTCCTGATACAGGTCGTGGGTCACCGGCATGGAACACCTCCGTTTGATGATCGGTAGCCAACGCGGTCATTTGCGCTCGCCAACTATCAGAATGGCCTCGGTTGGCGGGTTCTGTCGACCACCTGTCAGACCAGCGGTGTCCGTTCGTCGTCCTGAGGCAATTGCGATAAAACCTTTGCCCAACCGCCAGCCTCCACTGAATAACGATCAATCGGATCGCGATAAAAACCTGTGTGGAGAATGACCAATGGACGGATTCACCTTGCGCCACCTCGCCCTCGCCGTAGCCTTGAGCGCCAGCATGGGCAGCGCTTTCGCCGCCACTTCCAATGACTTCGTCGACAATGCAGCGGCGGGCGGCATTGCCGAAGTCGAAGCCAGCAAGCTGGCGCTGGAAAAAAGCTCGTCGGCCGATATCAAGACGTTCGCCAACATGATGATCACCGATCACACCAAGGCCAACGATGAGCTGGCCGCCATTGCGAAAAAGCACGACATCAAAGTGCCGGACAGCACCACGCTGGTGAAACAGGCCAAGGAGAAAATCCTCGACATGCGCGATGAGTCGTTTGATGCGGCTTACGCCAACAACCAGGTGAAGGCTCACGAAGAAACCATCGCGCTGTTCAAGAAAGAAGCGGACACCGTGACCGATGACAAGGTGGCGGGCGCGACGGAGCTGAAGGGCTTCGCCCAGAAAATGTTGCCGGCGCTGGAAAAACACCTCGACGCGGCGAAACAGCTGCAGGCGGCGCACCCAAGCAAATAACCCCGTAAACAAGAAGGCCGCATCGATGGATGCGGCCTTTTTTTGTACCCGATTGACTAGCCGCCATCGGTGTCGATGTCAGCGTCGGTTGCTTCGCCGGGTTTGGGCCGGTCGGGATTCGGTTTGAAGCCTGGACTGAACTCGTTGTCGTTATCGGTGTGATGGTTTTTCTGATCAACCTGGCCGTCGGCATCGGCGCTTGGCGAAGCGGTTGACTGGCCTTGCCCGCCCGGCATAGTCTCGCCCGGAACATCAGGATCGATGGCCGGGTCGTTGCGGTTAATCGGCGCACCCGATTGATCCTGGCGTTGTGTGGTTTCGTCTTTCATACGCACCTCGTCTGTTCGGCGAGCCCACACCTGAAAGTGTGGGCCTTGAAGGTTCGAAGCCACGCAAAGTCAGGGGTTCAATCCAATGAGCCAAGCCATAGCTGATCCTTGTCAAAAATCACCGTGAGCGCCAGTGCCTACTAGAGTTAGGAGCAGTGCTGCACGGGAGCAAATAATCCCGTGCGGGCGAACAACTATTTGAATCGGCAAATGTCATTGATTCACGCCGGTCGTTGTTTGGGGAATCGGCGAAGACTTTCCAGGAGCTAAAACACATGGCAGCACTGCAAATCAGCACGCTCGATGCGATGAAAAACAACCAGCCGCAACTGCTGGCGGAATGGATCAAGAGCCAGGAAGCCAATGGCGCCGCCCGCAACCTGAAAGAACAGGATCTGAAGCTACAGACCTCGGAATTTCTGCACCTGTTGATTTCCGGCCTGGAAAACGGCAACGGCCAGAACATCAATACGCCGGGCTGGGATGAGATCCGCCAGTTTCTCGAAAAGCTCTCCCACAGCCGCGCCCTGCTCGGCCAGGACTCCCACCAAACCGCCAGTTTCATTTTCTCGCTGAAAGGCCCGACCTTCGGCCTGCTGCAACGCCACTACGAAGCCAACCCGGCGCTGCTGGCCGAGCAACTCTGGGAAGTCTCCGAGTTGCTGGACGCGCTGGGCATGCACACCATCCGCACGTTCCAGAAATCCCGTGAGTCGGTGATCAAGCGTCAGCAGGAAGAACTGCTGGAACTGTCGACGCCGGTGGTCAAGCTGTGGGACGGCGTACTGGCGTTGCCGATGATCGGCACCCTCGATTCGCAACGCACCCAGGTGGTGATGGAATCGTTGCTGCAACGGATCGTCGACACCGGTTCGGAAATCGCCATTATCGACATCACCGGCGTGCCGACCGTCGACACACTGGTGGCCCAGCACCTGCTGAAAACCGTCACCGCGATTCGCCTGATGGGCGCCGACTGCATCATCAGCGGCGTACGTCCGCAAATCGCCCAGACCATCGTTCACCTGGGCCTCGACCTGCAAGGCGTGGTCACCAAAGCCAATCTGGCCGATGCCCTGAAACTGGCCCTGACTCGTCTGGGAATCACCGTCAGCAAGTCGGTATAAACCGATGGAACGCATTCCAATTCTGAAAATGGGCGACTTTCTGCTGGTGACCATCCAGGTCGACATGCACGATCAGCTCGCCATGACCTTGCAGGACGACCTGTCCGAGCGCATCAACAACACCTCGGCGCGGGGTGTGCTGATCGACATCTCGGCGCTGGACATGGTCGATTCGTTTATCGGGCGGATGATCGGGACGATTTCCGGCCTGTCGAAAATCATGGACGCCGAAACCGTGTTGGTGGGCATGCAGCCCGCCGTGGCGATCACGCTGGTTGAACTCGGGCTGACCTTGCCCGGTGTGAGCACCGCACTGAACGTCGAGCGCGGGATGAAACTGCTTCAGGATCGAGTACGCGAGCAATGACCCTGCGCAGTAGCGGCTCTCAACCGATTCAGATCGAGCAGGACGTGGTGCTGGCCCGGCAGACCGCGCGCAGGCTCGCCACGGAGTGCGGCATGCGCTTGATCGACCTGACCAAACTGGTGACCGCCGTCAGCGAACTGGCGCGCAACACCATGGTGTATGGCGGCGGTGGCGACATGGACTGGCAGATCCTCGACGAGAACTCGCGGGTCGGTTTGCGCCTGGTCTTTCGCGATGAAGGCCCTGGCATCCCCGACATCAAACTGGCCATGACCGATGGCTGGACCTCCGGCAGCGGCCTCGGCCTGGGGCTGACCGGCGCCAAACGGCTGGTGGATGAATTCGAACTGGACACCACGCCCGGTGAAGGCACTCGCATAACGATCACCCGATGGACATGAACATCACAGGTTCGTTGACCCTCGTGCTGACGCTCGAAGACAGCAGCCAGATCGGTCATGCCCGGCGCACCGCGCAGAAGCTCGCTGAAACCCACGGTTTTGACGCCACCGATGCCGGACGCGTGGCGCTGGTAGCCACCGAACTGGCGAGCAACGTGCTCAAGCACGCGTCGAGGGGCGAATTGCACCTGCGGTTGCTGCCCTTCAAAAACGGCAACGGCATCGAGATGATCGCGGTGGATCGCGCGCAAGGGTTTGATTTGCAGGCGTGCCTGGCGGATGGTTTTTCCACCGGCGGTACGCAGGGCATCGGTCTTGGCGCGGTGTCGCGACAGACCGAGGTTTTCGACGTGTACGCTGACGCAAGGGGCGCGGTGCTGCTGGCGCGGTTGTACCCGCGTGCGCACAAAGTCGCTGACTTGCGCTGGGGCGTCAGCCAGCATTCGTTGCACAACGACCCGGCGTGCGGCGATGTCTGGCACCTTGCATTGGACGGGCCGCACCTCAGCGCGCTGGTGATCGACGGCCTGGGCCATGGCGAAGACGCCGAACGCGCCGCCCGCGCCGGTGAAAAAGCCTTCGCCCTCACCCCGTTTGCCTCGCCGGGCCTCTTGATGGAGGACATGCATCAAGCCATGACCGGCACCCGTGGCGGCGCCGCCGCGTTTGCGCAATTCGATGGCCAGCACGCCAGCCTCAAATTCACTGGCATCGGCAACATCGGCGCCAGCCTGATCGCGCCCGACAAGTCCCGGGGCCTGGCGTCGCACCCTGGAATCGTTGGTGGGCAATACCGGAAAGCCCAGCCTTTTGACTATGCTCACGTGAATGGACACTTATTGATCATGTACAGCGATGGCCTGCAGTCTCGTTGGAACCTGCAAGACTACCCCGGCCTGGTGCACCGCCATCCCGCCGTGATAGCCGCCGTCCTGCACCGCGATTTCTGTCGTGGCCGGGATGACGTAACGGTACTGGTTGTTGCCCTGGAGGCCGCCCATGGCTGAATCGCCCACACTTGCGCACGATGAACAGACAGCGCTGATCCAACGCTTGCAGAGCGAGTCCGCCGCCCTGCGTGAAGAACTCGACGAAACCAATCAGGGTGTACTGGCGCTCTACGCCGAGCTGGACAATCAGGCCGAAGAACTGCGCCAGGCATCGGACCTCAAGAGCCGTTTCCTGTCGTACATGAGCCACGAGTTCCGCACGCCCCTGGGTTCGATCCTGAGCATCGCCAGCCTGCTGACCGATGAACTCGACGGGCCGCTGAGCCAGGAACAACACAAGCAAGTGGCCTTCGTCAGCACCGCCGCGCGTGAACTGAGCGACATGGTCGACGACTTGCTCGACCTGGCGAAGATCGAGGCCGGGCGCATCAGCATTTCCCCTGCCTGGTTCGACATGTTCGATTTGTTCGCCGCCCTGCGCGGCATGTTTCGCCCGATTGTCGACGCAACGGCCGTGGACCTGATCTTCGAAGAACCGGTCGGCCTGCCGCGCTTGTACACCGATGACAAGAAGCTCGGGCAGATCCTGCGCAACTTCATTTCCAACTCGCTGAAGTTCACCACGCGCGGCGAAGTGCGGGTTTCGGCCCGGCTCGAAGGCACCAGCCGTGTGCGCTTTGCCGTCAGTGATACCGGAATAGGTATCGCTCCCGAGCTGCATGGCGCATTGTTCGAGGACTTTTCCCAGGTCGACTCGCCGTTGCAGAAACGCCTGCGCGGCACCGGTCTCGGGTTGTCCCTGTGCAAACGCTTCGCCGCACTACTGGGTGGCGAAGTCGGGGTCGAGAGTACGCCCGGGGTCGGTTCGACCTTTTTCGTGATCATCCCGCTGGCCATCGCCATGGAGCCCGCCGATGAAACGTGACATCCGACTGCTGATCGTCGATGACAACGTCGCCACGCGCTACGCACTGCGCCGACGCCTGGAGCCCCACGGCTACGTCGTGCTGGAAGCCGGGACCGGTGGCGACGGCCTGGCGCTGATCGACAGCGAAGCCATCGACGCGCTGATCCTGGACGTCAATCTGCCGGACATGAGCGGCTTCGACATCGTGCGCAAACTGCGCTCCGAGCCCGCCACCGCCCTGCTGCCAGTGATTCACGTGTCCGCCGCGTCGATCCAGACCGGCGACATCATCACCGGCCTCGACGCTGGCGCGGATGCTTATCTGATCCACCCCGTTGATCCGGACGTGCTGCTCGCGACCCTGCGCACCCTGCTGCGGGTGCGTGAAACCGAAAACGCCCTGCGTGAAAGCGAGGCGCGTTTTCGCGAGATTTTCGTCAACGTGTCGGCGCCGATTGCGGTGCTGGACGCGCAATTCAGGGTCCACGAATGCAACCACGCATTCGCCCGGCTGATTCAGGACAACCTGGACCCCGATATCCTGCGCGAATGCTTCGCCGAGGAGCAGGACGCCGTGCTCGACGAACTGCGCCTGCGGCTCGCGGCCGGAGAGCGCTGGAAAGGCATTTTGAACATGCGGGTCGAAGGCGAGCTGCGGGAGACCGAATGGCAGATTTCGCCCTATCGCACCCCGGAATTGAGCCTGGTATTCGTCGAGGACGTCACCGAACACCGCCACCGCGAACGCTCGCACCTGGCGCGGCTCGACGACGCGACGTCGCAACTGGAACGTGAAATCGCCGAGCGCGTGCGCACCGAAGCGCAGTTGCTGCAAGTGCAGAAAATGGACGCATTGGGCAAACTCACCGGCGGCATCGCCCATGACTTCAACAACCTGCTGACCGGCATCATCACCAGCCTGGAACTAATCCAGAAACGGGTCGCCGATGCGCGCACCGACAAGGTGCTGTTTTACACCGACGCGGCATTGAACTCGGCGATGAGCGCCGCCGCGCTGACGCATCGTCTGCTCGCCTTTGCCCGGCAGCAACCGCTCGACACGCGGCCCGTGGACATCAACGAGCACATCCGCTCCCTCGAAGAATTGCTGGTGCGCACCATCGGCGAACACATCGCGCTGAAACTCGAACTGACCTCCAAAGCGGCCATTGCGCTGGTCGACCCGATCCAGCTGGAAAGTGCCGTGCTCAATCTGGTGATCAACGCGCGCGATGCGTTGCCTCAAGGCGGCAACATTTGGGTCAGCACCTACGCGGCGTATTCCCACGGCGACGTGAAACTGGCGGACGGCGCGTATGTCGCGCTGGCAGTGCGCGACGATGGCACGGGCATCGAACACAACGTGATCGACAAAGTCTTCGACCCGTTTTTCACCACCAAACCCCTCGGCCAGGGCACCGGCCTGGGGTTGTCGAGCATTTACGGGTTCGCCCGCCAATCGGGCGGCGACGCGCACATTCGCAGCGTCGCCCGACGGGGCACCGAGGTGACGATCATGCTGCCCGCCAGCACGGACCCGACCACGGCAGACGTCGTGCCGGAGACCGTGGACCATCAAGGTTCGGGCGAGCACGTGCTGATTGTCGAGGACATGCCTTCGGTGCGCATGTTCGTCACCGAAGTGCTGGCGGACGCCGGTTATCGCTGCACGCAAGTTGGCGATATCGAAAGCGCTCTGGAACGGCTGCAAAACGATCCGTCGATTGATCTGATGCTGACCGACGTCGGGTTGCCGCGCATGAACGGCCGCGAACTGGCGGACGTGGCGCGTGGCTGGCGTGAAGGCTTGCCGATCCTGTTCATGACCGGTTACGCGGAAAACGCGATCAACCGGCAGGTGTTTCTCGGCAAAGGCATGGAGATGCTGATCAAACCGTTCCAGATCAGTGAACTGCTGGACAAAGTCAGGCGCACCCTCGGTTACGCCTGAGGTAAACCCGGCAGGCACCGTGGGCAGGCTTGGCACTCTGGCGAAGGCGGTGTGGCAGGTGCCCTTGTACTGATTGACCCACCGCCTTCGCGAGCAAGCCCGCTCCCACAGTGATCGCAATGTCCTGTGGGAGCGGGCTTGCTCGCGAAAGCGCCCTCATACTCACTACTGCCCTCAAGCCGAACCCAGCACCCGAGCCAAAAACGGTGCGGTTTTGCTTTTCTTGCTCTTGGCCACTGTCCGCGGCGTCCCCGCCACCACAATTTTCCCGCCCTGATCCCCCGCACCCGGCCCGATGTCGATCACCCAGTCACTCTGCGCGACCACACGCATTTCATGCTCGACCACAATCACCGTATGCCCCGCCGCCACGAGCGTATTCAGCTGTTCCAGCAGCCGATCGACATCCCGCGGATGCAGCCCCGTGGTCGGTTCGTCGAGCACATACAAGGTCGCGCCACGCTGATTGCGCTGCAACTCGGTCGCCAATTTGATCCGCTGCGCTTCACCGCCGGACAACTCTGTCGCCGGCTGACCAAGGCGCAAGTAACCCAGCCCGATATCGCGCAGCACTTCCAGCGAGCGGCGAATGCCGGGTTGCTCGGTGAACACCTCGACCGCTTCGTCCACCGTCAATTGCAACACCTGGGCGATGTTCAATCCCTGCCAACTGATCGCCAGCGTTTCAGGGTTATACCGGGCACCGTGACAGGTCGGGCATGGCGCATAAACGCTCGGCATAAACAGCAACTCGACGCTGACAAACCCCTCGCCTTCGCAGGTCGGGCAACGACCCTTGGCGACGTTGAAAGAGAACTGCCCCGCGTCGTAACCCGCCGCTTGCGCGTCAGGCGTGGCGGCGTACAGCTTGCGCACGTTGTCGAACAAACCGGTGTAGGTCGCCAGGTTCGAACGGGGCGTGCGGCCGATGGGTTTCTGGTCGACCTGCACCAGTCGCTTGATCGAATCCAGCCCTGACGTGACCTGACCGCCGCTGACTTGCGGGGCGTCATCCTCAAGGCTCAGCTCTTCGGGTTCGCGGTCACTGCCGGGCCGGCCCAGGTGCGCGCCGACCAGTTCCAGCAAGGCCTGGCTGACCAGGCTCGATTTGCCGGAACCGGAAACACCGGTGACGGCGGTAAAACAGCCCAATGGGAACTCGGCACTGAGGTGGTTCAGGTTGTTGCGGGTGATGCCGTCCAGGCGCAGCCAGTCGGTCGGCTGGCGGCTGACCCGGGGTTCGCTGACCTGCTCGGCGAACAGGTAGGCGCGTGTTTGCGAGTTGCTGATGTCGGCCAGGCCGGCCGGCGGACCGCTGTAGAGAATCTGGCCACCGTTTTCGCCCGCCGCCGGGCCGACATCGATCAGCCAGTCGGCGCGGCGCATGGTTTCCAGATCGTGCTCGACCACAAACACGCTGTTGCCGGCCGCTTTCAGTCGTTGCAACGCCTCGAACAGCGCTTCGCCATCCGCCGGGTGCAGGCCCGCCGAGGGTTCATCCAGTACATAAATCACGCCGAACAGCTGCGAACCCAGTTGCGTCGCCAACCGCAGCCGCTGCAACTCACCGGACGACAGCGTCGGTGTGCTGCGTTCCAGCGCCAGATAACCGAGGCCCAGATCGGTCAGAGTGCTGACCCGCTCCAGCAGGTCCTCGGCAATCCGCTGCGCTGCCAAGCGTTTTTCCACCGACAGATTCGGCGTATGGCGCACGTCTGGCGCATTGGCATGGCCGCTGGCGCCGTGAGCCACGCGTTGCGCGCGAGCGGTCTGGGTCTGGTCGTGGGACAACACGTCGCTCGCTTCGTCGGCCTGTTCGAGGTAGCTCTGCGCCGCCACCGGCTTCAGCACCTCGGCCACTTGCAGCAATGGCATCTGCGACAGTTCGCCAATGTCGTAGCCGGCAAAGGTCACCGACAACGCCTCGCGCTTGAGGCGTTTGCCGTCGCACAACGGGCATGGGCTGCCAAGCATGAATTGCGACACACGCTTCTTCATCAGCGCACTTTGCGAATGGGTGAAGGTGTGCAGGATGTAGCGTCGGGCACCGGTGAACGTGCCCTGGTAACTCGGTTCCATGTTGCGCTTGAGCGCGACCCTGGTTTCTTGCGGCGTGAGCCCGGCGTACACCGGCACGGTGGGGGTTTCTTCAGTGAAGAGAATCCAGTCCCGCAGTTTTTTCGGCAGATCGCGCCACGGCTTGTCGACGTCGTAGCCCATGGTCACAAGGATGTCGCGCAGGTTTTGCCCTTGCCACGCCGTCGGCCAGGACGCGACCGCGCGCTGGCGGATGGTCAGGCTCGGGTCCGGGACCATCAGCGCTTCGGTGACTTCATACACCCGGCCCAGACCATGACACTGCGGGCAAGCGCCTTGCGGGGTGTTGGGCGAAAAGTCTTCGGCGTACAGCATCGGCTGGCCCGCCGGGTAACTGCCGGCCCGTGAATAGAGCATGCGGATCAGGCTCGACAACGTGGTGACGCTGCCCACCGAGGACCGCGTGCTCGGCGTACCGCGCTGTTGTTGCAAGGCCACGGCCGGCGGCAAACCGTCGATGGAATCGACATCCGGCACACCCACCTGATCGATCAGGCGCCGCGCGTACGGCGCGACGGATTCGAAATAGCGCCGTTGCGCTTCGGCGTACAACGTCGAGAATGCCAGCGACGACTTGCCCGAACCGGACACGCCGGTGAACACCACCAACGCATCGCGCGGGATGTCGACGTCGACATTCTTGAGGTTGTGTTCCCGGGCACCACGCACCCTGACCAGGCCGGAAGGAGGATTGGAGGTGCGCTTGGAAGTCATGGAAAACCTTGGATGGAGAGTTCAAGGGCTGCAAGCGATGAGTGTGCCAACGAGGGCGGCTGCCATCGCGAGCACGCTCGGCGCCTGCAGGTGAGGTGTTCAGCCGCTGAGAACCGTGCGGACCATTTGAGTGAGTGCTTGCGGGCTATAAGGCTTGCTCAGCAGGAAGGTGTCGGGGCTGAGCTGGTGGTTGCGCGAAATAATGTCCCGGGTGTGCCCGGAGGTGAACAGCACCGCCACCGGCGGCTGTTGCACTTTGGCCCACGCCGCCAGCTCCGAACTTTTGATCAGGCCGGGCATGACCACGTCGGTGAAAATCAGGTCCACCGCCACCCCGTTGAGCAACATCTGCATGGCGGCGTCGCCGTTGGCGGCGGTCAGGATTGTGTAACCTTCTTCACTCAACAGCTCCACCGCCGTGCTGCGCACCGCCTCGTTGTCCTCGACCACCAGAATGGTTTCGTGACCGCCGCCGTATTGCCCATCTTGCAGCGGTGTCTCGCTGAGCACCGGGCGCAGGCTTCGGGGGAAATACAACTGCACTCGCGTGCCCTGCCCCACCTCGCTGGCAATCTCGATGTGACCGCCGCTCTGTTTGACGAAGCCAAAGACCATGCTCAAACCCAGGCCCGTACCCTGACCGTCGGCCTTGGTGGTGAAAAATGGCTCGAATGCCTGCGCCAGCACCTCGGCTGACATGCCGGCGCCGGTGTCGGCCACCGCCACGCGCACATAATCGCCCGCGACGATGCCTTTGCCCGCGCAGAACCGGCGATCAAGGGCAACGTTGTCGGCGCTGAGGTCGATGGTGCCCTCGCCATGCATTGCGTCACGGGCATTGATCGCCAGGTTGAGAATGGCGTTTTCCAGTTGATTGCGATCGACGTTGATGGACCAGACTTCCGTGGGCAGCCGCACATCAATCTGGATGGTTTCGCCCAGCGCCCGCTGCAGCAATTCACCCAGGCCTTCAAAGATCTGTTGCGGGCTGCACACCGCCGGTGACAGCGGTTGGCGGCGAGCAAACGCGAGCAGTTGCGAAGACAGTTTGGCGCCGCGCTCGACCGCCGCAATCGACGCACTGACACGGCGCTGCACATTGGCGTTGTCCGGTTCGTGCCGTGCCAGCAAATGCAGGTTGCCGGCGATGACTTGCAGCAGGTTGTTGAAGTCGTGCGCCACGCCACCGGTGAGGCCGCCGATGGCCTCGAGTTTCTGCGATTGGCGCAGTTGTTCTTCCGCCGCCAGTCGCGCGTCGACTTCATCAGTGACGCGCTGCTCCAGATTGCGCGTGAACTTGAGCAAGGACTCTTCAGCGGTCTTGCGTTCGTGGATGTCGATCAACACGCCGGGGAAACGGAACGGTTCGTCCTGTTCATTGAACTCGCAACAGCCACTCGCCTGAACCCACAAATAACTGCCATCGGTGCGCAGCACTCGGTATTCGGCGTTGAACGCCTCGCCGGTCTTCACCGAGTTGTTGACCCGTTCCTGCACCCAGGCGAGGTCGTCCGGGTGGATGCGGGACTCGGCCACTTCGGTCGGCAGATCGGACAAATTCTGTTCGGGGGTAAAGGAAAAGGTCCGGGCAAAACGTTCATCGCCGGACAGGACGTTAGCCTTGATGTCCCAGACAAACGAACCGAGCAAGGCCCCGGCATTCAGGGCCAGGCGCACACGTTCGTTGTCGGCGCGGTAGGCATCTTCGGCGGCCTGACGCCGGCGCTCGGAAATCACATGCTCGGTGGTTTCCACAACCATCGCCATGACACCGGCAGGCTGCCCGTCATTGTTGGCAACGGGGCTGTAGTGGAGGTCCATCCAGACCTGCTCGGGGACGCCGTCGCGCAACAGCACCAGGTCTTTATTGCGGTAGGACAAGGTGCCGCCCGCCAGGCAGGTATCAACGACATAACGGTTGAATTCGGCGACTTCCGGCCAGCCCAGCTCCACTGGCGCGCCCAGTAAATAGGGATGGCGGCCGCCGGCGAATACCGAATAAGCGTCGTTGTAGATCATGTAGCCGGCGCGCCCCCAGAGCATCACCATTGGCATCGGCGAGGCGAGCACCAATTGCACGGCGCTGCACAGACTGGCGGGCCAGGTGTCGAGGTGGCCGAGTTCGGTCTGGCCCCAGTCGAACGCACGAATACGCCCGGCCATTTCGCCGTTCCAGCCGGCACACCCATGGCTGTCAGATAGAAACTGCATTGACTGGCTCAATACCCCTGTAGATGGCTGACTCGCGGGATCGCAACCGCATGAAGACGGCACGCGCCCGTCTGTTTCGAGCATGGCTGTCGCCAATGGTTTCATCAGCGGCATAGCTGATTGTGTATCTGGGAAAGCCTCACACTTCGATCAGGTGCGTGAGCGGATGGTAGCCGGTTTTCAGGGTGGCGGCGACGTCGAGAATCGCCTGCTCGATGCCGTGCGAATACCGAGGATTACCCGATACTTGCTCAGCGGAAATCGCGGCTGCGCACGCGGATGCCGTCAAGCAGCGGGCTCAGGTCGCTCAGGCGTCCGGCAATCAGGTGCCGCACTTCGCCCTGTTTTTCCCAACGGCCATCGACCTTGAGCAATTGCGAGCCGACCAGCACCTGGCGTTGCCGCTCGGCCAGGTCGCGCCAGACGATGACATTGATGTTGCCGAATTCGTCTTCAAGGGTGACAAACGTCACGCCACTGGCGGTGCCCGGCCGCTGCCGCCCCGTGACCAACCCGGCCACGCTGACCGGCCGCCCGTGTTCAACCTCCAGCAGTTGTTTCGAGCTACGACAGCGCCGGGCTTGGAGTTCACCGCGCAGCAATGCCAGCGGATGCGGGCCCAGGGTGGTGCCGACGCTGGTGTAATCGGCCAGCAGGTCTTCGCCCACCGTGGGTTTGGGCAACGACACCGGCGCCTCTTCCTGACTCGGCAGCCCGGCGAACAAGCCGAGCTGTTTTTGCACCCCCGCCACTTCCCAGCGCGCCCGATGCCGGTCACCGGCCAGGCCACGCAGCGCGCCGGCATCGGCCAGTTGCTCCTGGGCGCGGGCATCGAGTCGCGCGCGTTCGCCCAGGTCGGTGATGTCGACAAACGTGCCCCTCGTCCTGGCGGCTTCGATGCGCCGGGCATCGTCCTCGCGAAAGCCCTTGATCATCCGCAACCCCATACGAATCGCCGGTTGCGCCCCGGTGATGGGTTCGAGGCTGCAATCCCAGTCACTGGCGCGCACGTCCACCGGGCGAATCTGCAAATGATGCCGGCGGGCATCCTGCAGAATCTGATCCGGGCTGTAGAACCCCATCGGCCAGCTGTTGATCAGCGCGCAGGCGAAGGCGGCCGGTTCGTGGCATTTCAACCAGCAACTGGCGTAAGTCAGCAAGGCGAAACTGGCGGCGTGGGACTCGGGAAACCCGTAGCTGCCGAAGCCTTTGATCTGTTCGAAGATCTGCGCGGCGAACTCCGCGGTGTAGCCGTTCTTTTCCATCCCGGCAGCCAGCCGCTCCTTGTGCGGCTCCAGTCCGCCGTGGCGTTTCCAGGCAGCCATGGAGCGGCGCAACTGATCGGCCTCGCCGGGGCTGTAGTTGGCGGCGACGATAGCGATCTGCATCACTTGTTCCTGGAACAGTGGCACGCCCAAGGTCCGCTTGAGCACCGATTCCAGTTCCGGCGAGGGATAGGTTTCGGGCTCTACCTTGTTCCGTCGGCGCAAATACGGATGCACCATCCCGCCCTGGATCGGTCCGGGGCGGACGATGGCGACTTCGATCACCAGGTCATAAAAATTGCGCGGTTTGAGCCGGGGCAGCATCGACATTTGTGCGCGGGATTCGATCTGGAACACGCCGATGGTGTCGGCACGGCCAATCATGTCGTAGGTCAGCGAGTCTTCGGCGGGGATCTTCGCCAGGCTCAAGTCTTGATTGCGATGGCGGCGCAGCAGGTCAAAACAACGACGAATCGCGCTGAGCATGCCCAACGCCAGGATATCCACCTTGAGCAGCCCGACCGCGTCGAGGTCGTCCTTGTCCCACTGAATGATCGTGCGCTCGGCCATGGCCGCATTTTCCACCGGCACCAGACTGTCCAGCGGTTGCTCGGAAATCACGAAGCCACCGGGGTGCTGGGACAGGTGCCGGGGGAAACCGATCAACTGTTGCGTCAGGCTCAGCACCCGGCGCAACACCGGGCTCTCGGGGTCGAAACCGCCTTCCAGCAGGCGCTCGACGGGCGGCGCCTGGTCACTCCAGTGGCCACAGCAATCGGCCAGTGCATTGATCTGGTCCGGTGGCAAACCCAACGCCTTGGCCACGTCGCGCACGGCGCCGGCCGCGTGATAGGTGCTGACCACCGCCGTCAGCGCGGCGCGGGTCCGACCGTAACGCTGGAACACGTACTGCAAGACTTCTTCGCGGCGTTCGTGCTCGAAATCGACGTCGATGTCCGGCGGCTCGTTGCGTTCCCTGGAGAGAAAACGTTCGAACAACAGCGTGGTGAGGTCCGGGTCGATCTCCGTGATGCCCAAGGCAAAACACACCGCCGAGTTGGCCGCCGAACCACGGCCCTGACACAAAATCTGCTGGTCACGGGCGAACCGCACAATGTCGTGCACCGTGAGGAAATAGCTCTCATAGCCCAACTCGGCGATCAGCTTCAGCTCCTTGTCGATCTGCGCCAACACCTTGGCTTTTGGACCCTCTGGCCAGCGCCACGCAATGCCTTTATGGGTCAAATGACGCAGCCAGGACGTGGCCGTCCGGCCTTTCGGCACCAGCTCCCGTGGATATTGATAACGCAACTGGCCGAGGTCGAATGTGCAGCGGCGGGCGATGGCCAATGTTTCATCGAGCAACGCCTGCGGGTAGATCGATTGCAGCGCCTCAAGGCTGCGCACATGCCGCTCGCCGTTGGGATGAAGGCGCAACCCGGCCTCGGCCACCGGCAGGTGATGACGGATCGCGGTCATGGTGTCCTGCAACGCGCGCCGGCCACGGGTGTGCATGTGCACATCGCCGCTGGCCACCGCGGCAATCCGTAGCTCTCGCGCCAACGTCAGCAGCGCGTCGAGGCGCCGAGTGTCGTCCTGGCCGCAATGCAATTGCACCGTCAGCCACAGGCGCCCGCTGAAGACCTGTTTCAGCCAGTGGCCACTGGCAACATCATCGACCGCGTCCGGCACCCACAGCGCCAACAGCCCCGGCAGCGGTTCGTTGAAGTCTTCGCGCAGCACCTGATATTGACCTTTTTGCGTGCGCCGCCGCGCTCGGGTAATCAGCCGGCACAAGTGCTCGTACCCCTCGAGGTTTTCCACTAGCAACACCAGTTTCGGGCCGTTCTCGATGCGGATTTCGCTGCCGATGATCAGCGGCAACGCTTCGGATTTGGCTGCCTGCCAGGCGCGAACGATGCCAGCCAGGGTGCATTCATCGGTGATCGCCAACGCTTGATAGCCGTGTTTTTTCGCGCGTTGGAACAATTCCAAAGCACTGGAAGCACCGCGCTGGAAGCTGAAGTTCGACAGGCAGTGCAACTCGGCATAGCCGACGCTCATGCGAACCAGCCTTGCAGCCACAGCGGACCGCCCTCACCCACGGCCCGATACGCCCAGCCCTGCTGGCCGGAACGGGTTTCGACCAAATAGTAATCGCGGCGTACGTCGGCGCCGTCCCACCAGCCGGACTCGATGCGCTCCGGGCCCATGAGGATCCGTGTCGAACCTTCGTGAATCGCCTCTGGTTGCGTCAATAACCAGCCCGGACGCTGCACGCCCGCCAGCCCCGCACAGGGCTGACTGTCGACCTGCGCCTGCCATGCGCACTCCGGCCGGTGATCGGCCTGAAAGCGCAAGCCGTGCACCGCGTCATCGCCAAGCCGCGCGCGCAAGCGTTCGCGCAGTTGCTCCCAGGGCAAGGACTGCTGCGGGCGGTCGTCGAACAGTTCCTGATACTGCGGAACGAAGCTCGGCAAGTCTTCGGCGCGCAGCCGAAAACCGCGCACCGGCGCCTCGACCTGCACCTGTTCCAGCCGCCCGCGCGCCAGTTCGAAGAGCATCGCCGGATCGCGCTCGGCGCTGAGCAACCCGACCTTGATCACCGAATCCGGCAAACCGGCGTGTTCCAGGTGCAGGTCGAAGCGCTGCACACCGCTGTCCCGGCCACACAGAAACGCCGACAGGTCACCGGTCAAGCGTCGTAACGGAAACAACAGCGCCTGATGGGATTGCACGTCGAAATTGAGCTCGATACGCACATCGAAGCGGTCCGGCGGCAGGTAAAACGCCAGGGCCAACTGCCGCGTGCCAGACAGCGCGTCCAGGTGCTTGAGCACCTGAGCCTCGAATCGTCGCGCCAGCGTATGGCGCGGCAACGCCCGCACCTGGCTCAAGGTGCGCAACCCCATGCGCGACAACGCCGTGGCCACCGCCGGCTCCAGAGCGATGCGCTCGACCGGCAATTGCCCGAGATGGTGTTGCAAGGCTTGATCGTCCGGCACCACCAGCCCGTCATACACATTGGCCAGTACCCGCGCGGCCACCGGGTTCGGCGCGGCGACAATCCGATGGCGAAAGCCCAGCTCGCCGAGTTCAGCGCGCAACCGTGCTTCGAACTGTGGCCATGGTCCGAACAGCCCCAGACTCGATTCGATCTCGAACACCACCGCACGCGGGTAATGCACGCTGACCTGCGAACTGAAGCGATAGGCCCATGCCGCCAGAAACTGCTGCCAGTACTCTATCTCGGCGACGTCGTATTCGGCCGTGGCAAAGCCTTTGCTCATGGCCTGAGCGGCGCTCATCGACTGGCCCGGACGCAAGCCCAGCGCTCGCGCCGACGGGTTGACCGCTTGCAGCACCCGCCGTTGGGCCGGGCCGGTCAGCAGCGCCAGCGGTTCATCGGGATCGGGGCGCTGACGCAGTACCGCGTCCAGCGCCAATTGCGGGAAAAGAATACACACCCAGCGCATGGCAACCTCAATGCCCCACGGGGAAGGCAATCGGCGCCGAATGCGCCAGCCCGCCCCGACACTTGAGCACGCGCAATTGCGCAGGCCGGGCGTCGATGGCGATGCGCAGGGCCGCTGGCGAAGGGTTGACTGCTTCATGGAGCGAGCGATAGGCAAACGCCAGGGTCGAGCCGGTTTCCGCCGCCACCTGCAAACGGCGCAACGCCCGGTCATCGGCCTTGTGCGGCCAGCACAGCACCGCGCCACAACTGCCGGAACGCAGGCATTGTTCCGCGGCCCACAAGGCATCGCGCTCGCAGGCCTGGATGATCGACAACTGGCGCAGGTCGATTCCGGCGTTCTGCCACGCTTGCGGATACGGCACGTACGGCGGCGCCACCAGCACGATGCGCTCGCCGGCCGCCGACAACCGCGCCAGCGCCGGCCACACCAGTCGCAACTCACCCGCGCCCTGCCCGGCCAGCAGAATTTCAGTCAACGCCGCTTCCGGCCAGCCGCCGCTGGGCAACGCCGCGTCCAGCGCGGCATGCCCGGTAGGTTGCGGGCTGACGGCCGGGGGCGCGGGCCGGCCCTTCCAGACCTGGCCGCCATTGAACAGCGTGTCCAGCGCAACGACGGCCCCCATCACCCTTGCCTCACCAGACCGCAGAACACCCCTTCAATCGCGAGGTCCTGATCGGGCTGCACGGTGATCGGCTGATAGGCCGGGTTACGCGGCAACAGGCGAACCGCGTCGCCGACCCGCTCGAAACGCTTGATGGTGACTTCACCGTCGAGCCGCGCCACGACGATCTGGCCATTTAACGCCTCGGGATTGCGGTGCACGCCCACCAGATCGCCGTCGAGGATGCCGTCTTCGATCATCGAATCACCCTGCACCCGCAGCATGTAATCCGGCACCCGCGAGAAGATCGACGGATCGAGCAGCAATCGGCTGTGCACCTCGGCATCGGCGCCGATGGGCGCACCCGCCGCGACTCGGCCGAGTACCGGGATGTCGAGCAATTCGGGGCGCGCCGGTTGCCCGAGCAGACGAATACCCCGCGCCTGATGGGGATTGACCTCGATGAAACCGGCATCGGTCAACGCCAGCACATGCTTGCGCGCCACACTGCGCGAGGCAAAACCAAACGCCTCGCTGATTTCAGCGAGGCTCGGGGACTGACCGTGCTCCGCGATTCGATCACGGATAAAGGTCAGGATGGCGGTACGGCGGGGAGTCAGAGTCGTCATGGAGTACATTTGTACTCTTTTCGGGTTTTCCTGACAACAACCGTCAATCCGGCAGGCAATGTGCCAACGGCCACGCCGAGGTCGCTGACCACGAATGGCGGTGACGAATGGCAGGGTTAAGACAGTTGCTCCCACATTAGAGTGGCGTGGTGTTCAAGCCGAGTTGAGCCAGGTAGGCCCACGGGTAGATGCCGCGTTCATGGCCGTCGCTGAAGACCAATTGCAGGCCGTAACCCTGGGCGTTCAACTCGATGACGCGAACCCGGTCATCCACCAAGGGCGCCAACCCTTTCAAGCGAAACGCCCGGCATTGCGAACACGGGCACTGGCGCCGCAGCTCGGCATGATCCAACAGCTGTTCGCGGCCATCCGGCCAGTTCAAGCGCAGCTGCTGTTTGCTTTGTGAATTGCCCACCGCCACCGGATTCATTGCAACTGGCTCAAGGCAATGCGCACGGCTTTGCGCACTTCCGGGTCGCCGTCGTCTTGGGCGGCCAGCAGCGGGGCGATGGCGCCTTTGGCGTGCAATTCGCCGAGGGCCAGCGCGGCTTCCTTGCGCAGGTTGCTGATGCGATGGCCCAAGGTTTCGATCAAGGCTTCAAGCGCCGGGGCGTAACGCAAGCGACCGAGGCTGCGGGTGGCGCGCAGGCGGACTTGCCAGTAATCGTCGCCCAAGGCTTCGACCAACGCCGGCCCGGCGTCGCCATGGCCGACTTTGCCCAACGTGGTCGCGGCTTCCTCGCGTACTTGCCAGGCATGATCTTGCAAGGCCCGGCGCAAGGCTGGCAGCACCTGTGCGTCGCACGCCAGACCGAGTGCGCCCGTGGCGGCGCGGCGCACTTCGGTGTCCGGGTCTTCGCTGGCCAAGGTTGCCAGCGCCGGTAACGCATCGAGTTGTTTGAGCCAGCCCAGCACGCCGACGGCCTCGCGCCGAACGCTGGCATCGGCATCCTGCAACGCGACGGCCGCCGCAGCGGCGGCATCAGGGCAACGCAACTCACGCAGTGCCCTGAACGCGGCGATGCGCACGCTGGCCTCGACATGGCCGGTCCACGGCAGAATCACCCGGCCCGCCGCTGCGCTTTTCAGCAGGCTGAGACTTTGCGCAGCGGCGGCTTGCACGGCCAACGACGGATCGGTCAGCGCCTGGCACAACGCCTCGACCACTGGCGCGTCCTCCCACGCTTCGAGCAACCGCGCGGCTTCGGCACGGACTTCTTCGGTCGGGTCTTCGGCCAGTCGATTGACCAGCCACAGCAAGCCATCCGGTTCTTCGAGGTCGGCCAGTTCGATCAGCGCGATGCGGCGCACGCCCGCGTCGTCAGCGGTCAGGCGCGGTTGCAGGGCCAGAATGTCGTCGTTATCGGTTGCTTCAAATAGAGAGGTCATAGGGCAAATCGCGGCAGTTTGTTTTCAGGAGGCAGTCCGAGAGGGTTCAGGCGCGGGAGCTGCCGACCGTCTTCGTGACGCAGTAATTCGAGGCAATGACGCTTCAGGCGCGAGAACTCATGACGGGTCACCAGTTCCGTGGTGCGGGGCCGCGGGAAGTCCAGGCGCAGGTCTTCGATGATCCGGCCGGGACGCGAACTCATCACCAGCAGGCGGTCGGCGAGGAACAGTGCCTCGTCGATGTCGTGGGTCACGAACACCACCGTGGTGCGAATCCGCGTCCAGATGTCCAGCAGCAACTCCTGCATGTTCAGCCGGGTCAGCGCATCGAGCGCGCCGAACGGCTCGTCCATCAGCAACAGGCGTGGGCGGTTGATCAACACCCGGGCGATTTCCACCCGTTGCTGCATGCCGCCGGAGAGTTGATCCGGCCAACGCTCGGCACAACCTTCAAGGCCCACCAGGGCGAGGATTTCATCGGCGGCTTTGTGGCGCTCGGCTTTACCGATACCGCGCATCTTCAGGCCGAAGGCGACGTTGTCACGCACGGTCCGCCAAGGGAACAACGTATGGTGCTGGAACACCATGCCCCGTTGCGGTGACGGGCCTGAAATGTGTGCGCCGTCGACCTTCAGCGTGCCGGAACGCGGTTGCAGGTGGCCGGCGAGCGCGCCAAGCAAGGTCGACTTGCCGCAACCGGAGGGCCCGAGAATGCACACGAACTGCCCCGCTTCGATCTGGCAATCCAGGCCCTGCAAGGCCTCGAAGGCTTGCGCGCTCTCACCGAGGACAATCGACAACTGACGGATGTCGATCCGCCCTTCGGGGGTTTGCATCACGCTCATCAGGCTTTTCCTCGTGGTCGGTGCCACGGCGTGAACAGCCCGCCGAGACGTTTGATCAACAGGCTGCTGCCCATCCCGAGCACACCGATCAGCAACATGCCGACCACGATGTCGGCGTAGTTCTGAATGGTGTAGGACTCCCAGGTGTAATAGCCGATGCCGTACTGGCCGGAGATCATTTCCGCCGTCACCAGGCAGAACCACGAGGTGCCCATGCCAATGGCGAGGCCGGTGATGATGCTCGGCGCGGCGCCGGGCAGAATCACTTCCAGCAGGATCGCCCGGCGCCCTGCCCCGAGGCTTTTCGCCGAGGCGATCAGGCGCGGGTCGACACCTTCGACGCCGTGCACGGTGTTCAGCAGGATCGGGAACAGCGCGCCGGTGAAGGTAATGAACACCATCGACAGTTCCGAGGACGGGAACATCAGGATCGCCAACGGAATCCATGCGACGGCGGGGATAGGTCTTAATACTTCCAGAGGCGGCAATAACAGATCCTCGGCCCACTTCGAGCGGCCGATGGCCAGGCCGAGTGCTATGCCGATGATCAGCGCCGCGAGATAACCGGCAAAAACCCGGCTGAGGCTGCTGCTCAGGTGCTGGCCGAGCTTGCCGGAGTCGCCGAGGCCCAACGCGGCGTGGATCACCGCCAGCGGCGTCGGGACGTTGGCGAAAGTGACCAGGCCGAGGTTCCAGTGGTGGCTGGCGGCGAGTTGCCAGAATACGAGGCAGAGCAGCAGCGAGGCGGCTCGGGGGAGCCAGCGCAAATAGGGTCCGTACACAATAATTCCTCTCAACCCGAAACCTGTGGGAGCGGGTTTGCTCCGGGCGGTGTTCCGACGATGGCGGTGGCTCAGGCACATCGATGTTGAATGTGCGTGAGCCTTCGCGAGCAAGCTCGCTCCCACAGTTGACCGAGTTGATTTGGGGGTTAGCGGGTGGCCACGGCCTGGGTGGTGGCGTCGGTGAAGTCGAAGACTTTGCCGCCCTGGGCCGAGGCAAATTGTTGGGCCTGGCCCTTGAGCAGGAAGGCGCTGAGACGACCCTTGCCATCACTGGCAAACCACGCCTGATCCGCCAGCAACTTGATGCCGCTGTCACTCGCCTGGGCATACACCGCGCGGATGTTTTTGCCTTCCGACTTCAAACCGGCCAATGCGGTAAACGCCGCTTCTGCCGAGGCGTACTGTCGGACTTTCGGCTCGCCACGCACCCAGATTTCCGCGACGTGGCTGAAGTCGGTGATCGCTTGCCCGTTCGCCGCATCCACCGCTTTCAACGGCGTCTGTGCGTAATTGGCCAGTTGCGCGGTGTAGTCCAGATTCGCGGCCTTGAACGCGGCGCGAATGTACTGATCGTCGATAAAGGTGTTCAGATCGAGGCCACGATCAGCCTTCTTCAACAGTTTGAGCGTGTCGATAGCGGTGCCGACGGCCTGACGGTATTCCGGCTTCCAGCTCAGGTCGCGGGTCTGCACGCCCAGCGGACCATGGAACAGATAATTGACCTCGGCATCGACCCCGGTAACCTTGGCAATCAACTCGCTGTACTTCTCCGGTTCCGCCGCCAGCAATTGATTGGCTTCGATGCTCGCACGCAGGTAAGCGACGACGATTTCCGGGTACTTCTTCGCGTAGCCCTGATCCACCAAGGCACCGTGGAAGGTCGGCGCGCCCGCTTGGGAACCGTCATAAATTTTTCGCGCGAAACCCCGGCTCGGGAACAGTTCGGCGAACGGCACGAAGTCGGCGTGGGCGTCGATTTTCCCGGCCTGCAACGCGGAGCCGGCGACTTCCGGCGGCTGGGCGATGATGTTCACATCTTTGAGCGGGTCCCAGCCCTGCGCCGCCACGGCACGCAACAACATGCCATGGGCGGTGGAGGCAAATGGCACGGAAATGGTCTTGCCCTTCAATTCCGCCAGCGACTGCACACCCGACGCGCTCGGCACCACGATGCCGTTGCCGCTGCCCTTGATGCTGCCCGAGAGCACGCTGATAAACAGGCTGTGCTTGCCGGCGGTTTCGAACGCCACCCCGTTGAACGCGCCAGGGAAATCGGCCATGGCGCCGAAGTCGAGTTTGCCGGCCACCATCTCGTTGGTCAGGGGCGCGCCGCTGGTGAAGTTCTTCCACTCGATGTCGTATCGGGCATCTTTGTAGGCGCCGTCGTGGGGCAGGTATTTGTCGAGCAAGCCGAGCTCACGAATCAGCAATCCGCCGGCAGCGCAATTGATGGTGGTGTCCTGGGTGCCGATGGCGATGCGGATGGTTTCGGCTTGCGCCGACAAGGTGAATGAGGCCAGTACCAGACCGGCAAATGCTGCACGCAATAACATGAGTATTTCCCCTCGAATCATTTATAGGATGGTCGTCTCCGCCACGATCAGGGCGCGGTGGGAAACGAGGGGTGTTTGGAAACTGGCGTCCGGGTGTTGCCGGATGGCTTTTTTTGTCTGTACCGGCCTCTTCGCGAGCAAGCCCGGCTCCCACATTTGGAATGCATTCCCCTGTGGGAGCGGGCTTGCTCGCGAAGGCGTCTTCTCTGTCAATAAAGATGCAAGCTGTACCGGCCTCTTCGCGGGCAAGCCCGGCTCCCACATCTGGAATGCATTCCCCCGTGGGAGCGGGCTTGCTCGCGAAGGCGTGCTCTCGGTCAATAAAGATGCAAGCTGTACCGGCCTCTTCGCGGGCAAGCCCGGCTCCCACATTTGAAATGCATTCCCCTGTGGGAGCGGGCTTGCTCGCGAAGGCGTCCTGTTATTCAGCGCAACAAATAGGGGATTTCGACTTTTACGGCGCCGGTCGGGCAGTCCTTTTCGCACGGCATGCAGTACCAGCATTCGTCGAACGCCATGTAGGCCTTTTGCGTGGCCGGATTGATCGCCAGCAAGTCCATCGGGCAAACGTCGACGCACACGGTGCAGCCTTTGTGGGCAATGCACAGGTCCTCGTCGACCGTCACCGGCGCGTTCGAGCGGAAGAAGATTTCCTGGGGTTGATAGGCCATTTTCGGTCTCTCTGTAGTGTGTTGCTCAAGCCGCAAAGGCACCCACGCGCAGCCGGCCGTAGGCCTGCATTTCATCGGCGTCCAGCGCAATGATGTAAGGCTCGACGGCTTTCTTGAAACTGGTCATCTGGCCGTTGTCACCCTTCTTCAGGTGGCAATGGCAAAACCAGTCACTGTCGTTGCGTTGCGGGTGATCGACCCGATAGTGGTAAAGCCCCCAGCGACTTTCGGCGCGAAACAGCGAAGCGCGGGCGGCCATCTCGGCGCAGTCGCGGATCATGCTGACTTCCATGGCGCGCATCAGTTCATGGGGGTTGTGGGCCTTGATCTGATCGAGGTCGCGCTGGATATCGTCAAAGCGTTGCAGGCCGATTTGCATCTTTTTGGTCACTTTCGGCGGTTGCAGGTAGTCGTTCACAAACCGCCGTAGCTTGTATTCGACTTGCGCGGGGGGCAGCCCGTGTTCGCGGTCCAGAGGGGCGTAGACCCTGAGTTTTTCCGTTTCGATTTGTTGAACATCCACCTCCGAAAACTCACGTCCGGCGACAAAATCCGCCGCGTTGGTGCCCGCAAACCAGCCATAGGTGAACGCGCCGAGCATGTAGTTGTGCGGCACCGCAGCCATGTCACCGGCCGAGTACAAACCCTTGACCGAGGTTTCAGCCTTCTCGTTGACCCACACCCCGGACGCCGAATGCCCGCTGCAAAAACCGATTTCCGAGATGTGCATCTCGACCATCTGCGTGCGGTAATCGGTGCCGCGATTAGCGTGAAACTGGCCGCGACTCGGGCGCTCGTTGCTGTGCAGGATTTCTTCGATGTTCTGGATGGTTTCCTCGGCCAGGTGATCGAGCTTGAGGAACACCGGGCCGTTGCCGCTTTCGAGTTCCTGGTGGAACTCCCACATCATCTGCCCGCTCCAGTAGTCGCACTCGATGAAGCGTTCGCCCTTGTTATTCGCGGTGTAGCCGCCCAGCGGACCGGTGACGTACGCACAGGCCGGGCCGTTGTAGTCCTTGATCAACGGGTTGATCTGGAAGCATTCGAGGTTCGAAAGCTCTGCCCCGGCGTGATAGGCCATGGCGTAACCGTCGCCGGCATTGGTCGGGTTTTCGTAGGTGCCCATCAGGTAACCCGAAGACGGCAAGCCCAGACGCCCGGCCGCGCCGCAGCACAGAATGACGGCTTTGGCCTTGATCACATGAAAGTCGGCGGTGCGGCAATCGAAGCCCATCACACCATTGACCGCGCCCTCTTCGTCCGTCAGCAATCGCGTGCACACCAGGCGATTGGTGATGTTGACCCGCGCCCGTTTCAATTGGCGATACAGGACTTTCTTGATGTCGTGCCCTTCCGGCATCGGCAGCACGTAGGCGCCCATGTGGTGGACTTTTTTCACCGCGTAGTCGCCGGTCTCGTCCTTCTCGAACTTCACGCCCCAGCGGTCCAGTTGCTCGATCGTCTCGAAGCTGTGGGTCGCATAGGCGTACACCGCCGCCTGGTTGACGATGCCGTCATTGGCGATGGTGATTTCCTTGGTGTACTGCTCCGGCGTCGAATGCCCTGGAATGATCGCATTGTTCAGGCCGTCCATGCCCATGCTGATCGCGCCGCTGCGCTTGACGTTGGCCTTGTCGATCAACAGCACGCGCAGATCGCGATTGCGTTCCTTGGCCTTGATCGCCGCCATCGGGCCAGCGGTGCCACCGCCGATCACGACGATGTCGTATTCCTGTTCCAGCGTGCTTCTGGATCTTGAGTCGTGGGTCATGCCTGCGCCCCTTTTTGCCGGTCGATCCGCAAGCGGTACTGGAACGCATCGCCACGGTAGTAAAGGTGTTCGAAGTCCAGGGGCTGGCCGTCGGCGCTGTGGGTCAGGCGTTCGATGCGCATGATCGGCGAGCCCGGTTCGACGTTCAGCGCCTGGGTCAGGTCGCTGTCGGCCAGCACTGCGTCGATGGCCAGGTCGGCGTGACCCAGCGCCAGGCCGCAGTCATTTTCCAGGATCAGGAAGATGTCGCGGGTAACCAGGTCGGACTTCTCCAGTCGCTCGCCAATGGCTTTGGGCAGGTAAGTGATTTCCAGCGAGATCGGCTCGCGGTTGATCAGCCGTACGCGTTTGATCTGCGCCACGGTTTCGCCTTCCTTGACGTGCAAACGCTCGGCGACCAGTTTGTCGGCGGCGATGAATTTGAAACTGCGCAAGCGGTTGATCACCTCGTAGCCGCGACCGGTCATGGACTCGGCGAGGCCTTGCAGGGTGCTGACGTTCTGGAAGGTTTTCGGTTTGGCGACGAAGGTGCCTTTGCCGTGAATCTTGAAGATCAGCCCTTCTTTCTGCAGATCGCCCAAGGCTTGGCGCACGGTGATGCGGCTGACTTTGAACAGTGCGCCGAGTTCGCTTTCAGACGGCATCTGACTGTCTTGCGGGTATTCGCCATCGAGAATGCGGCTGCGCAGGACGTCGCGCAGTTGAGTGTGCAGCGGCACGCTGCTGAGGGAGAGAACGTTATCGGTCATGGCTGATCACTTGTTATAACGAGTTATGACGTGATCTTAGAGTTCTAACGAAAGAGTTGAGAAATACTGTTTGGGAATAAGGTTAGATGCGTAAACCTGTGGGAGCGGGCTTGCTCGCGAAAGCGTTGGCACAGTCAGCAATGATGTTGGCTGACACGACGCCTTCGCGAGCAAGCCCGCTCCCACAGGTTTACGCATTGCTTGGGAATAAGGTCAGGCTGCGATTTTTTAACGTTTGAGGATCTGGTCCATCACCCAGTCGGTTTTCAGCGCTTGTGCGGCCAGCGCCGGATGCTGCGCTTCACCCCGGATATGGGCGTTCATGCCCAGCACGTGGTGCCACTGGATATGCTCGTGATGGTCGATGTGCAGGCTGAGGGTTTCAGCGGCGTCAAGTTGTACCGGATGCTCGTCAAACACCGAAAAACTGATCCGGCCCTGGCTGCCGATCAGCTCGACCCGGTCCTCACGGCGGTCCGCCACGAAGTTCCAGCAGCCCATGCCCGTCGCGCCCGACGCAAAGCGCCAACTGGCGCTGACGGCGTCTTCGGCGGCATACAAACCGGCCTGCCGTGCGGTGAAACCGGCGACTTCGACGATGTCGCCCAGCAGGTGCTGAAACAGGTCGAACCCGTGACTGGCCAAGTCGGCAAAGTAGCCGCCGCCAGCAATTGTCGGGTCGGTCCGCCAGTTATCGGCACCGCCAAGATCAGCCGGGGACGGCGCTTTGGTCAGCGTCCAGCTCAGGTGGCGCACCTCGCCAATGCGCCCGTCCGCCAGCCACTGCCGCACCTGTTGAAAGCGCGGCAGCGAACGTCGGTAGTAGGAAACAAACAGGTGCAAACCGGCGTCGGCGAAGACCTGTTGCATGGCCAGGCTTTGCCCGGCATTCAGCGCCATCGGCTTTTCAACGCAACAATGCTTGCCGGCCGCTGCGACCATCACGCTATAGGCGTGGTGCCTGTCGGGGGGCGTGGCGATGTACACCGCGTCCACTTGCGGATCATCGATCAGTGCTTGCGCATCGGTGTAGACCCTGGCGATGCCATGGCGCGTGGCGTAATCGGTTACCGCGTCCAGGCGCCGGCCCATCACGGCCACCAGCGCCGAACCCGGGGCCTTGTAAAACGCCGGCGCGCTTTTGCGTTCAGCGACGCTGCCACAACCGATCATGCCCCAGCGCACCACGTCCATATTCACTCCCTGTCGGTTAGCCGATGCGCAAGGCGCGCAGGTCCAGATGACCGTCCTTGAGCGGCGGGCACCAGTAATAACCGCCGGTGATCGGCCGGCTCATGCGGTACAGGCCGTCGGTGATGCCGTCTTCCAGACCGCTCATGCGCCGCAGTTGCGCCTCGAACGCGTCAAGGGAAAAACCGAACGCGAGGAACATCAGGCCGGCGCGATCACCTTCGATCCACGGCATTGAACGACGGACCACGAACGCCTCGGGGGCGAAGCTTTCCTGGGCGGTGCGTTTGACGTGAGCGGAGATCGGCGCGTCGTCGATTTCTTCGTTGTCGCTCAGGCGGCGCCCCATGATGTTGTCCTTTTCATGGGACGGCATCGCGTTGAAACCCTTCAAGTCATGCTGCCATTGCTGGATCGCGGCAAAACTGCCACCGACCAAGCCGTCAGCACCTTCGCCCAGCAGCGCGGCGGCCACGGCGGCTTCGTCATGCGGGTTTTCAGTGCCGTCTTCGTAGCCCGTGAGGTCATGGCCGGTGAGGTGGCGGAAGGTTTCGTTCATCTGTACCAGGCGCAGCGCCGGAGCCAGCGCGGCTTCGATGGCGTGGCTGCGATTGAGCAATTCACCCCGGTCGACGCCGTGCAGCCAGCACCACAACGCATGTTGAGTCGACGGGTTATCGACGCCGACGCCGGTCATGGCAGGAAAGGCGCGCAGGCCATCGATTTGCGCGTGCAGCGCCCTGACCAGGGATTCACCGAAGCCGACCACCGCCGATTTCCCATCCACCAGTTGCATCAAGTTGTCGATCGCGGCCGGCAGCGCTTCGACGGATTCGAGGGCGAAGAACATATGGCGGGCTTGAGGCGGAACAGGGGTGGCGAGAATGCCCGGCTGGTAGTAACTCATATGAACTCCTTAAAAAGAGCGCGGAGTTTAACCGGAGCCAGAGAATTTGTGTGGCATCAGACGCTATGCCTGTGGTGAGAGGCTGGCCTGCGGAGAGAGGGTTTGCCTGTGGTGATGGCGTTTGCCTGTGGTAAGAGGGTTTGCCTGTAGTAAGGGGGTTTGCCTGTGGTGAGAGGGTCTGCCTGTGGTGAGGGGGCTTGCCCCCGTTGGAGTGCGAAGCACTCCCCTGCATTCCCCAGTCATACCGTCTACCAAAGCCTGCTCACCACAAACCACCAGCTCAGGCCGGGCTCTCGTTCCGAAACGCGCTGGGACTCATACCCGTCCAGCGTTTGAAGGCGCGGCGAAAGCTGCGCACGTCGCTGTAGCCGACTTCTTCGGTGATCCGTTCGATAGACATCTGCGGGTTGGCCAGCAGGCTCATGGTGCGGGCCTGGCGCACTTGTTCCAGCAGGGTCTCGAACGTCAGCGCATGTTCGGTGAGGCGACGGCGCAAGGTGCGGCTGCTCATGTTCAAGTCGCAGGCGATTTTTTCGATGTGGCTGCCCTCGGTCAGGTCCCGGGCAATCGCCCGTTCCACCGCCTGGATCAAATCCATTTTCTGGTGCACCTGCGTCGCTTCAAGCTCAAGCAACTTGACCGCCTGACGCAAGGCCAGGGAATGGTGATTGGGCAAATGCACGTCCAGCCAATGCGCGGCGATCAGCATGCGATTTTGCAGGCAACCGAAGCGCACGTCCGGGCCGAGCAGACGCTGGTATTCGCTGAGATAGTCCGGCGCGGCGTGCATGAACTCGACGGCCATCGGCTTGAAATCCACCCCGACCAGCGCCCGCCCGTACACCAGCAAACTGGCGAAAAACTCTTCGACCGCGAATAACTGCACGTCGGCAAACGGCAAGCGGCATTCGACATCAACGAACACCCGATCACCCGCCTCCTCCACGCTCGACACCACAATCCCGCCGGAAGTGTGTTGATGCCGAATCCCCAGCTCAAAGGCATCGCGCAAGGTCTTGCACAGCGACAACACATGCCCGAGCAAACCCAGGGTGCCAAGCACGTTTTGCGCGCCGACCCACAAACCCAGGCCCTGATTGGGCAAGACCTTGAGTGCGCGCTGAATCATGGCCACGGCCTGGCGATAGGAAATGCGTTGCGCCGGGTCTTGCAGGTCTTCAAACGTGAAGCCCAGTCCCCGGCAGAGGTTGTCAGGGTTGACGCCTTTTTGCTGCGCGACTTCGGCCAGGGTTTGCAACAGAAACGGCGACACCAGCGCCAGTTCAAAGGTGGGATCGATGACTTTCATCTGCATGGGGCTTACATTCCGGATCAGGCAGCATTCTTATTATTTGTTACCGGTTATGTCGAAGGAAGTTAGCACAGCGTTGACAGGCTGTCCGCAGAAGTCCCCCTAAATGGCCGCCAATACCCTGCCCCGCACCGCGCAGACCGCTTATTTCTATGGGGCGGCCCTCGTGTGGCCAAAGGAATGCCCGCTAACAATAATAACGAGTACAAAAATGAACCCGACCCGCACGACATTTCCCCTGTTGGCCCTGAGCCTGGCCGGCGTCTGCGCCATCCAGCCGGCGCTGGCCACCGAGGCTGGCGTCGACAACATCGGCCCTGGCACCGACGGCTTTTTCATGTTGCCGCTGGACGTCAACAGCCTTCCGGACAACATGGTTGCGTTCAACCTCTACTACAACCACTACAAGTCGACGAAGCTGAACATCAGCTCCCTCGGCGGCAAAGTGCCGAATGTCGAGATCGAATCCACGGCGGTCATCCCGCGCCTGGATTACCTCAGCCCGGTGCGGGTGTTCGGGGGCCGGTTGGCGGGTTACATCGCGCAGCCGTGGCTGAAGCAGGAAGTCTCGGTGTTCGGTTTGCAAGACACCCGCGAAGGCATGGGCGACACCACCGTCGCGCCGATCATCCTGTGGGACATGGGCAAGAACCTGACCCTTGGCGCCGCGCTGGAAATCACCGTGCCGACCGGCGAATACAGCGTTGATCGCCTGGCCAACACCAGCAACAACTTCTACACCTACAAACCGCTGTTCTCCTTCACCTGGCTGCCGACGGAAAACACCGAGGTGTCGATGAAGACCACGTACAGCTTCAACGAGAAGAACAAGGACACCGATTACAAATCGGGGCAGATTTTCCACTTCGATTATTCGGCGAGCTACAAAATCACCGACGACTTGATGCTCGGGTTGAACGGCTACTACCTGAAGCAGACCACCGACGACAAGCAATACGGCCACACCGTGCAGTTCAATGGCGAGGACGTGAATGACGGCGTGCGTGGCCAGGTGTTCGCGATTGGCCCGGCGTTGCATTGGACCTTTCTCAAGTACGCCAGCGCCGAGATTCGCTGGGCCAAGGAGTTCGATGTGGAGAACCGGCCCGAGGGTGAAATGCTGTGGGCCAAAGTCAGTATTCCGTATGCGTTTTGACTGAACTGACGCCATCGCGAGCAAGCTCGCTCCCACATTTGGATTGCATGTTTCTGCCAGAATGCATTGCACTGTGGGAGCGGGCTTGCTCGCGAAGGCGTCGGAACAAACACCCATTAACTGTCAGGAATACACCGGCCAGGTATCAACAATCCGCCCACCGCGAACCGCCAGCAAATCTCCGAACTGCAACAACACCGACTCCGTCTGGGTCGGCCGCAAAAACACCTGATCCTCGACTCCAAGCCCTACCGCCGTCGAGCCATTCACCATTTCCTGATTCGAACTGCGGCCATACACCCCGTTGCTCTGCAGCCCCGATGGCGACTCGAATTCCGCCATCCAGTTGCCGCCATAAACAAAGAAAGTCTGCCGCTGATTGGTGTCCCACCACGAAAACACTGTCGAGGCGCCATCCAGCGCCGGGATGTTCACCGCCCCCGTACGCTTCAACACCGGCGTGGCGATGTAGGCCGCCGGCACATGCTCCGCCAGCGACGGCAAATCGTAGTGCGTCGGCTTGAGCATCGCCGTACCGACCGAGACCTCGCTGCTGAGGTTTTCATGTTCATGCATGCGATAACTCGGGCTGCCGGCGGTATTGAGCGTCAGCCCTTCACGCCATAACCCCGGATATTGCTGACGAGTGAAGTCGACGCAGCGGTTGTAAATCACCATCACCTTGGCGAACAGTTCTTCGGGCGAGCCCAGAATCCCCGGCACACCCATGCCCACAAACGGGTCGTAGCCCATGAAACCGGCGAATTCCAGGTGTTGCGGGTTCGCGCTGATCAACGTCAGCATTTGCCCCAACTCGGCCAAATCGCTGACACCACCTCGATGCAAACCCACATCCAGCTCGATGTTCACCCGCAATCGCGTGCCCAAACCCTGCGCCAGCGCCAGGTATTGCTGAAGTCGCTGCGGCGTATCGAGCAGCCATTGCAATTGCTTCGACGGATCGAACGGCCCCTTGTGCGTCTGATAAAACAGCTCGGCCGACCGCACGGGCAGCGGCTTGCCCAACAGGATGTCGGACTCGGGAAACTGCACCGCGTCATGGTTGAGAAACGGCTGATGGAACGACATCAAGCGCTGGGTGCCGGCACGCTGGGCGATGTAACTCAGCAGCCCCGGCGCCGGCAGTGATTTCTCCACCAGCCGCAGGTGTTTGCCGCCGCGTTTCACTGACAGCATCACCACATCGATGTTGTGATCGAGGCGGTCCAGATCGATCAACATCACCGGCCGCATCGGCCCGGACGTTTTGAGTTCATGGTTCAGGGCGCGGAAGTAATCACTGTACGGAGCGCCATGATCGCCCGGCCTCAACCACGCGCCCACGCCCACCAGCAACGCGCCGACACCCACGCTGCCGATCAGGAAGTCACGGCGATTGACGGCCATCAGCTCACCCCCAGAATCGACGACAAATGCGCGTTGAGGAATTTGCCGCTGGGGTCGAGTGCCTGCCGCACTTCAATGAATTCCTGCCAGCGCGGGTACAGCGGTTGCAGGTTTTTCGCGTTGAGCGTGTGCAACTTGCCCCAGTGCGGCCGGCCGTTGTACTTCCAGAAAATCGGCTCGACGGCGGCGAAAAAATTGTGGTGATCCATCTGGTAATGCTGGTGCACCGAGATCGAACAACTGTCGCGGCCCTCGAACATGCTCAGTGGAATGTCGTCGGCCTTGACGTAGCGGTACTCGATGGGAAACCAGGTGCGCAGGTCCTTGTCCTGAATCAGCTGGAGAATCTCGCGCAGACACGCCGGGCCGTATTCCGCCGGCACTGAATATTCCATCTCGCTGAACCGCACCGTGCGCACGTTGGCGTAGATGTCGAAGGAGTCGCCGACCCGGTCATCGAAACTGGCCAGGTGCCGCAGATTGTTGAGCATCGTGCGGCGCAGGTCCGGGAAGTCGCTGCCGTATTTGTCGATCTTCTCGATCAGCGTCACGAACTCGTTGCCGCCCTCTTCGTCCGCCGGAATCGGGGGGGTGGCCGGGTCGGTGGTTTCGTTGAGGGCAATCGATAACGCGTAATCGGAGTGCGTCACCACCAGCATTTCCCAGTGCTGGTTCTCTTGGGTGTTCTTGTCGATGTCTTCGAGCAATTCTTCAGTCTTGGCGATCCACTGGCGCTCTCTCAAGCGATACGCCGGACGATTTTGCAGGCGCACTTTGGTGGCCACGCCGAGCGCCCCCAACGAGACCCGCGCGGCGCTGAACACTTCAGGATGGTGCGCGCTGTCGCAGTCCAGCACCTCACCGGTGGCGGTCACCAGTTGCAGGCCGCAGACGTGGGCCGAATAGGATTGAAAGTTTTTGCCGGTGCCGTGGGTCGAGGTCGAAATGGCTCCGGCGAGCGTCTGGTAATCGATATCGGCCATGTTTTGCAGGGCCTGGCCGACGTCTTTGAGCGGCGTGCCCATGCGCGACATCGGCGTGCCGGCTGCGAATTCGGCTTGCAGCGTTGTCGGGTCGTGATCGAGCAGCCCGGTGAAAAAGCTCAGCGACAGCAGCGTGCCGTCGGTGGGTACCAGCGCACTGAAAGAATGCGCAGAGCCGACCGGGCGGATCTTGCCGGGCGCTTCGCGCACCACCTGAGTCAACTCATCCAGCGTCTTCGGTGCCAGCCGCGCCGCCGGCAGGCAACTCTGGCCACCCGACCAGTTGCGCCAGGGAATCAGTCGCGGCGCGCGCAGCAACTCGGCCAGCGCCGGCGTGGAGCCGAGCGCGGTGAAAGCGCCAATGACACTCGCCCGTTGCAGCAACTGACGCCGTGTTAAGTCCATCGTCATGAATTGCACCTTGCCGTTCTTATTGTTGGAGTGGCTGGCCGGACATGAAGGCAATCAGCGCCAGAAACTGTTCTTCGGAACACTGCATGCACATGCCCATCGGCGGCATGCCGTTGTAGCCGTTGATCGCGTGATCGAGCAGCGTGTCGGCGCCTTGCTGCACCCGTGGCTCCCAGGCTTTTCGGTCGCCGGTCAACGGTGCGCCGGCCGCCGGATTGGCGTGACAGAGCTTGCAGCTGTTGTCGTAGACCTGCGCCAGTGCGGTGTCGGCAGGCCTGGCAGTGGCCGCCTCGCTGCGCGTCGCCGGGTTTTTCGGTTCGTCGCCACAACCGCTGAGCAGCGCGACGACGCAGCCCACCACGGCGAAACAAAGGCTAGGCTTTTCAGTGAATCGACTGGCCCGCATGGTTGTCCTCTCGTGTGGCGCCCCTCGGCAGGTGCACCTTTTTATTGTGATCAAGGAGAGGTTCAACACTAAGGCACCTACGCTGCCGGGTTGAGGGCATTGGGGGCCAACAAGGGGGACATCCGAGGCCACGACCGAACAGGCCTCGCACAACGCCTGGCGGCAAAATCGGTGAGTGAGTCATGACAAGCGAGGCCGAGGTCTGCTAAAACGTTTCATCGGTGCATCACCCAATCCAGACGGGGTAGCGACATGACCACAGCGAATATTCTCGACAATCTGTTCCCAAGCCACGCCGACATCCCGGAAAAATACCGCTTCGACGGCCATATCGAGCAGCGCGACTACCTGGTCGATGGCGCACTGAAAACCTGGGCCGGTCCGCTCGCCCAGGTCCGCAGCCCGGTGTACCTGACCGGCGCGAATGGCGACGAACAAGTCATCCTCGGCAGCACGCCGCTGCTGGACGCCGAAACCGCCCTCACCGCCCTCGACGCCGCCGTGCGCGCCTATGACCGGGGCCAGGGTTTGTGGCCGACGATGCGCGTGGCCGAACGTATCCAGCACGTCGAAACGTTCCTCGGCCATATGCGTCAGCAGCGCGAAGCGGTGGTCAAGTTGCTGATGTGGGAGATCGGCAAGAACCTCAAGGACTCGGAAAAAGAATTCGACCGCACCTGCGATTACATCGTCGACACCATCAACGCGCTCAAGGAACTCGACCGCCGCTCCAGCCGGTTCGAGCTGGAACAGGACACCCTCGGGCAGATCCGTCGCGTGCCGCTCGGCGTGGCGCTGTGCATGGGCCCTTACAACTACCCGCTGAACGAAACCTTCACCACGCTGATTCCGGCGCTGATCATGGGCAACACCGTGGTGTTCAAACCGGCCAAACTCGGCGTGCTGCTGATTCGTCCGTTGCTGGAAGCGTTCCGCGACAGCTTCCCGCCCGGAGTGATCAACGTCATCTATGGCAGCGGCCGCGAGACGGTCAGCGCGCTGATGGCCAGCGGCAAGATCGACATCTTTGCGTTTATCGGCACCAACAAAGCCGCCAGCGACCTGAAAAAACTCCACCCCAAACCCCACCGCTTGCGTGCGGCCTTGGGCCTGGATGCGAAAAACCCCGGCATCGTCTTGCCGGAGGTCGATCTGGACAACGCGGTCAGCGAAGCCTTGACGGGCTCGCTGTCGTTCAACGGCCAGCGCTGCACCGCGCTGAAAATCCTCTTCGTCCACGAAGACGTGGTCGAGTCGTTCATCGAGAAATTCAACGCCAGGCTCGCCACGCTCAAACCCGGTATGCCGTGGGACAGCGGTGTGTCGCTGACGCCGTTGCCGGAAGCGAGCAAGGTCGACTACTTGCACGGGCTGGTGGCGGACGCCGTGAGCAAAGGCGCGACGGTGGTTAATCCGAATGGCGGTGCAGCGCGGGCGTCGTTCTTCTACCCGGCGGTGCTGTACCCGGTGAACCCGCAGATGCGCGTGTACCAGGAAGAACAGTTCGGCCCGGTCGTTCCAATCGTGCCTTACCGGCATCTGGACACGGTGATCGACTACGTTCTGGAATCCGACTTCGGCCAGCAGTTGAGTATCTTCGGCACCAACCCGGTAGCGGTCGGCCGTCTGGTCGACACGTTCGCCAACCAGGTCGGACGGATCAACCTCAACGCCCAGTGCCAGCGCGGCCCGGACACCTTCCCGTTCAACGGCCGCAAAAACTCCGCCGAAGGCACGCTGTCGGTGCATGATGCGCTGCGGGTGTTTTCGATCCGGACCCTGGTGGCGACCAAATTCCAGGACAGCAACAAATCGCTCATCAGCGAGATCATTCGCGGACGCGATTCGAGCTTCCTGACCACCGACTACATCTTCTGAGGAGACCAGCCTGAGCACCTTCAACACCCACCGACTGCCACCACTGCTGCGCCGAATCCTGCGTCCGTTGCTGGACCCGTATCGGCGCTTTCGCTACGCGAAACTGATCCACGCGGTGCGCGTGTCGTTGGGTTTGTTGGCGACAATCCTGCTGACCACCGGCATCAACCTGCCCCACGGTGAATGGGCGTCGGTGACGATGCTGGTGGTGATCGGTGGTTTGCAACACCACGGCAACATCGGCAAAAAAGCCGCTGAACGCGCTATCGGCACCTTGCTCGGCGCCGCTATCGGCTTGCTGCTGATCGCGCAACAGGCCTGGCTCGGCATGCAGTGGCTGACCTATTTGGTCATGTGTGTGGTGTGCGGGTTCTTCTCGTATCACGCCATCGGCAAGGGCGGTTACACCGCGCTGCTGGCGGGGATCACAGTGTTCATCGTCGCCGGCCATGGCGACAACCCGGTCAGCGACGGTCTGTGGCGCGGGGTGGACATTCTCATCGGCATTGCCCTGGCGTTGACGTTTTCCTTCGCGTTGCCGTCGTATGCGGTCTATTCCTGGCGCTACAACCTCGCCGATTCGCTGCGCGATTGCGCAACGATTTATGGGCGCATCATCGCCGGCCAGCCCGTTTCAGATGACGAGCACGTGAAATTGATGAACCGGCTGAATGCGCTCATGGTGCAACAGCGGTCGCTGATGCCATCGGTATCCAAGGAAGTGAAGATGTCGATGAACGAACTCGATGCCGTTCAACGCCATTTGCGCATGTGCATCTGCACCCTGGAAATCCTCGGCAACACCCGCCCGGACGCTAGCGATCCCGAGGTCATGGCGCATTTGCAAGCGAGCATGAACGCCGAGCACCAGCAGATTCGGGTGCAACTGATCGGTATGGCGCGGGCGCTGAAAACCGGCGCTACGCAACGACTCAAGCGGCCGCTCGAACCAGCGGTTAACTCAACCCTTGATGCTGCGGTTTATTACCCGCTGGAGGGCTATCGGTCACTGATTCGGCAGTTCGCCCTGAATGTTGGCGAACTGCGCCAGGAGCTCGCGAAGACGGCGTCGCGCTGGAACATCTGATTATTGGGTCACGGCCCGACGCATTTTCAGGCCCCAACCTTGTTGCATGCCGGCGGCGGCCAGCAGTATCGCGGCGACGCCAATCCATTGCAGCAACTGCAGACGGTGGCCAAAGGCAAACCAGTCGACGAAAATCGCCGCAATCGGGTAGATGAACGACAGTGCGCCGGTCAGTGCGGTCGGCAGTTTCTGAATCGCGCCGTACAGCAATACATACATCACGCCGGTATGGACGATGCCCAACGTCACCAGGCTGGCCCAGGCGCCAGCGGCTTGTGGCAGCGCCGAAAAGTGCGCAAAAGGCGCGAGCAGCAGCACTCCAGTGCAGACCTGGATCAAGGCGATCAAGTGCGGCGGCGTGCCGGTCAGGCGCTTGATGATCAACGCTGCAATCGCGTAGAGAAACGCCGCCCCCAATGCCAGACCGATGCCCATCAAGTATTGCGTACCGCCCTCGCCCTGTTGCCCGTGCGCACTGACAATCGCCAGCATCCCGAGAAACGAAATGCCCAGCCAGAACAGCTTCTGCAGGGTGATCTTTTCATTGAGAAACAGCGCTGCGAGACCGACCAGCATGAACGGCTGAACGTTATACACCGCAGTGCCGATGGCAATCGATGCGCGGGAATACGACGCAAACAACAGCAGCCAGTTGCCGACAATCGCCATGCCGCTGAGCACCGCGAGCAAGAACGTGGTACGGGTCAGAATACCCGGTCGCAGAAAGCCGAACCCTGCGCAAATCAACAGCAAGGTGCCGGCGCCGAATACGCAACGCCAGAACACCACGTCCAGCACCGGTTGCCCTGACACCAGCACGAACCAGCCGATGGTCCCGGAAATCAGCATGGCGGCGGTCATCTCGAATGACCCGCGACGTAGTGTGTTGTCCATCGTCAGACTCCTGTGTTTGAGCGCAAATTATGCCAATGCGCCGAGGGGCTTCTCCAGCGCAAAAAGCAGGCTAAACTCGGCTTCTGCCTTTTTTATCAAGGCAATTTGAAAAAACTGCCTAACAGGGGTTCGCCATGACCGATGACATCGACCAAGTGCTGATCAGCGCATTGATGGAAGACTCACGCCGCTCGCTCAAGGCCTTGGCGCAGATCAGTGGCCTGTCGTCACCCAGTGTCGCCGAGCGCCTGCGTCGGCTCGAGGAGCGTGGCGTGCTCAAGGGCTACACCGTTGAGATCGACCCCAAATGCTTCGGCTATCAGCTCCAGGCGATCGTGCGTATCCGCCCTTTGCCCGGTCAGTTGCAGAAAGTTGAGCGGCAGATCCAGGCCATCCCTGAATTCACCGAGTGCGACAAAGTCACCGGCGACGATTGCTTCATCGCGCGTTTGCATGTGCGCTCGATGGAGCAGTTGGACACGCTGCTCGACCGACTTAATACCCATGCTGAAACCAACACGGCAATCGTCAAGAAGACGCCGGTCAAACGCCGCTTGCCCCCGATGACATGAGTGTCGTTTAGATCTCAAAGGTGTAGATTGACGGTTTCCGGCGAAGGATTGGCGGTATGAAAACTCAGGCAATGTTACTCGCGACGCTGATGCTCGCGGGTTGCGGCACGATTCAAACGGTGGTGCGTGGGGACGAAGTGGCGGCCAAAAGCCTTAAGGAACAAAAGAGCTATTGCGGCGCGGTTCCAAGAATCTACAGCGGCGTGACCTACGATTTTTGTACCCTCAATGCCCCTCTTGAAAAAGGCCGGGATGCGCAGGAACATGACAACGCTCCGGCCATCGTGCTGATCGATGTGGTGATCTCCGGCGCACTCGACACCTTGCTGCTGCCCTATACCATCTACCGGCAGCAAGCCGATGGCAGCATCATCGTCACCGAGTGATTACGCAATTACAGGCAATAAAAAACCCGCGTAAGCGGGTTTTTTACTTAACGCCTGCGATTAATCATCGCGGCTCATGATGCCGAAGATCTGCAACAAGCTGATGAACAGGTTGTAGATCGATACATACAGGCTGATGGTCGCCATAATGTAGTTCCGCTCGCCGCCCTGAATGATGGCGCTGGTCTGGAACAGAATGCAGACCGAAGAGAACAGCACGAAACCTGCGCTGATCGCCAGTTGCAGCCCGCTGATCTGGAAGAAAAAGCTCGCCAGCGTCGCGCCCAGCAGAACGAAGAAACCTGCGGTGATGAAGCCACCCAGGAAGCTCATGTCCTTGCGGGTAATCAACACGTAAGCCGACAGACCACCAAACACCAGCGCCGTCATCGCGAAGGCCGAGCTGACGACTTCAGCGCCGCCCTGCATGCCCAGGTAACGATTGAGGATCGGGCCGAGCAAGAAACCCATGAAACCGGTCAGGGCAAAAGCAGACACCAGGCCCCAAGCCGAATCGCGGAGTTTGTTGGTAAGGAAGAAGAGCCCGTAGAAACCGATCAGCACCACGAAAATATTCGGGTAGCCGACACGCATCTGCTGAGCCACGAACGCCATCACGCCGCTGAATGCAAGGGTGAGAGCGAGCAAGCCGTATGTATTGCGCAGGACGCGGCTAACCTCTAGCTGCTCGACCTGCACGCCGTTATTAACTGCGTAATCCTGTTCGCGCATGGCGACACTCCTGTTGGTTTGAAACGTTCAGTCGCAAGATCATAACAGACGCTCTGTAACAAGCTATGCCGAGAGTTTGACAGTGTGTTTCATTCAGGTATTATGGCGCCCGCAACACAAACGGAGGTGTGGCCGAGTGGTTTAAGGCAACGGTCTTGAAAACCGTCGACTGTAACAGGTCCATGAGTTCGAATCCCATCGCCTCCGCCATCTTATGTACGAAAAAGCCCTGATTATTCAGGGCTTTTTCGTTTCTGGCGCTTGGAAATCTCCCGTGCTGCCTTAGTGGTCGTTTCCGCACGTTTTTGGCTATTTCCGCAACTGGCCTATTACAACCCTCCGATAAATATTTTTACATCTACTTCCTTCTACGGCGTCCTGCCACTCGAACCCCACATTTCCAAACTGCTGCCCTATCCTCATCACGGAGGATATTTAAATGCCGAACTCAGACCTGCTCCCTTCCCTGCTTTTCAAGATCAACAAAAACCAGCTCGCCCTCGAAGCCGCCATCATGGAGCTAACGAATTGGGTCGAGCAGCGCGGATCTGAATGGCCGTGGAACCCTCCGACATCGAAGACACCAGCGACTGGCTTGGATGCCCGACTGAACTGGAAACCATCACCCATTACAAGCTGATGCTGGAAAACGAAGTCCAGGAGTTGAATCTGCAACTGCGCAGCGCTCGGGAGAACATCTTCGGCCTGGTGAAAATGTACGACGCAGCCTCCGCCTCTTTCATGCCGTTGGTGATCAACAACGACCAGTCAATGTTGCTCATCAGCAACCTCCAGTTCTTCAGTGATGACCACAGGTAACCGCCCACCTGCACCAGGGTATGAATCACGGCAAAGTGAGCTAGTGGGGGCGATTACTTCGCAGTAATAAATCCACCACAAAGACTGTCCAGCAAATCCTGGCCGCCTTTGGAGTTGAAGAATTCAGTCGACTGCTTCACCTCCATTTCGTATTTAGGATTTGTAGCAACATCACGGATGTGTTTCGCCATCTCGTCAGTCATGCCCTCTTTCTGCTCCGTCAGGAATTTTTCTAAAGTGATCCCTGCTTCTGGATGCTTTTTTGCGCACGCCTGGGTGGATGCGACAGCCATAACCGCAGTGTTGTGGTCCGCGACAACGTCGCTTGCGGCCGGAGCTGAACCGACATAAGCGAAGGCAATTATCGCGATGGCCGTACCAGTGCGAACTTTAGTTAGGAACATTCATATCTCCAGATCAGGTATTTGGCATTAATGCCAAGACATATCGGCCCAGCTCGCTGGTTCCTTTAGCGATTTAGCCGCCCCTCCTCCGACACCACCATCGCTCGCGATAACGCTATTGAGCAGCTGGAAACGCTGCACAAGTCTGCCGTTGAACGAGAAGAGGCTGCCGCCAAGCTGTTGGCGGGACAGCTGAGCTGGGCGGTGAAGTGAGCATCCGGTGGTGGTGGCGATAAAGCGCATGCACTGATTGATTCTGCCGTGCGCCGACTCACGCCAGTTGAATGCGAGCAACTCCAGGGCCAGCCCGACGACTACACGCTCATCCCTTGGCGCGGCAAGCCCGCCAGCGAATGTCCGGACGGCCCGCGCTACAAGGCGATCGGAAACAGCAAGGCGGTGCTGGTAGTACGGTGGATCGGGCGCAGAATCCTGCGCCTGATTGAGGCTTTATAGTTAGAACCTCACCAACGGCTCACCATTTACCGAAATTCGACTCAGCAGACACAACTCAAAGGCTGACTGCCCAGAAATAACCGGCAACGTTATCCCCTGTTGGCGCTGTAAATCCAAGATAGCCCTCATGCCAGTGGCCGCAACCTGGTAAGCCTTAGAGAAATCACCTTGTGCCTCGAAAAGGCCACAGGTAGGGCAGTCAATAGAGTGGCCGCCCAATTCAAGCGCCCGCGTTTTGGCAACCGCACCGCAAATAAAGCATTCCATATCCACCTCCGTTTGGCTGATCGCTGAACTGTAGCTGATCCCTCACCACCCTCCACCGCCCGGGCATGACCCGGCATAGGACGCCCCATGCCCACAGAAAACAAACCGGACGAGCCGCTACCGAGCTTGGCGACCGGCGCCGAACTCAATACGGCAACCTGGACCGACTTCGTAGAGCGCCTTCGCTATGACTGCAACGGCGCCGGCGTTAAATGGCACCACACAGCTGCCGCGCTTTTCACCGTGCAGACCAAACGTATCGATTACGGCTTCGAGCCGGACTATGCGGAAGGATTGGTAGTGTGTCGTGAGGACTGTTCTGGTTCAGCCCTGAAGAATACTGGGAGGACTGCGACGAAGAGGATCAGGCGGAGTTGAACGCCAAGGTGCAGGAAGATAACGAATGCGGCTTCCTAGAGCTCGACACCGACGCTCAGTGGGAGCTGCTCAGCGAACTCGACGATCATACTGTCACCGGATGGAATAAGCGTAGGAAGATCGTGAACAGCCACTTCACCAAGGAAGCCGCCGAGGCTTTCATTCGGCGTAAAAAGCACGACTACGGCGAGATGCGCGTCTACGTCGAATCCCAGTATTACGCCTGGGAGTTCGAAGCCATCAAGGAAGCGATCCTAAATGGCACGCTGACGTACGTTCCAAAAGTGGCCGCATTATAAATGCATCTACAGCAGACCCATTATTGGTTATCTGATTTGAACTAATTTTGGGGATGAATCGAAATATGCTGAACAACGCTGAATATCCCGAATGATTTTATCTGACGCCCCAAACGGTAGCTGGGTCAACAACACTAAAAGTTATCATATCGGCATCGACCAATAACATCTTACCTCCACCAACAGATACCAGGATGTGTGTTTTTTCACCGTCTACTTTGTAAACGTAGCTCATGACTCTTGCATCTTTATTACGCAGTAGTTGAGCGGATGACTGGCCATTTAGCAACGGTATGATCACAATCATAACCAAAATAAAAATCGCACCAGATACCAACCCAAGAAACCTATAATATGGCGTCCCACCACTTTTCTCATGGACAGAAATAGAGATATTTATTGCAGAAATTATTGTAATCAGAGAAAACGACCAACCCCCACCCAAATATTTCATAGCTTCCCGATCACCCAAGCATATAACAAGAGCCATACTAGCCAGAATAAACAATACCATTAATACAAAGCTAGCTCTTCTCAGTTCCAAATGAGATGGCCAGTTCAAATTAGCAAAAAGCAGCGTTAGAACCATAGCCATGAATAAAAAAGATGCATACCACATACCACCAACTATAAATTCAGTAGCTGCATAAAACCCCAAAAACCAGTAAGCCCCTAATGAGTCAAGATATCCCTTTAAAGAAAAATAACCAGCACAGAAGGATAAACCAACCAAAACAACGGAACAGGCAGCTACTTTGCCGAGATTATCCAAGAACATTGACCACTCGTTTTTCCCTAACATGCAAACACTCCAAATAAATTATCTGCTGCATTATCCACGATTATTCTCCAACGGCGAAATCCCCTCCGTATCAGGACCGCTGATCATCAGCTAGTACTAACGGGTCTATCGCGCAGCAGCAGTACACCCCCTTCAAAGTCAGCCGCTATAGCGGATCGAAATCACCAAGCTCCTCACGGACGTCCGAAATGGCGTACTCAAGCAATTCAAGTGGAACGTTCTGCTCGAACAGAGTTACCTCAAAACGCAATGTTTCATCGTTTCGAAATATCTCAAATACCGGCCCCTTCTCACCTCGCCAGCACTCCAGCGCCAGGCCATCGTGACCTTCAACAACGCTTGAAGCACGAAAGAACCGGTATTCAACTCCGTGTATGACCATATCGCACCTCCACCTAATGTTGGCGGCACGATACCTCTCCCCATTGTGAAATTGAAAGCCGCTATAGCGGCAAAGGAACAGTCATGCCTGAAGAAACTGTTTTGATCCGACCACTGCCGGTTGAGCGCGATGTAGATGGCTGGTGGTCGCATCCCGACTACCTGTCGGAGTACGACGACGAAATCACCGAAGCGCAATTCATGGAGTGGTGCCTCCGCAACCAGGTGGAAACGAAGATCACTTACATGGAAAGCGATGTTTCCATTGATGTGTTCGACGCCTACATGGATGACCGGCGCTGTAGCGGGATATCTGAATCCCGACGGCTACCGCTATACAAGGTCAAGGGTCAGCGTTTCACCTGCCACCGACTCGCATGGCTGCTCGGGTATTCGGCAGTTTCAGTTCCGGGATATCCGGCCGAAAGCGGCCAGTGAAATCGACGACCTGGGCGACGCCAGCCGGCTGCTTGGGCATACCGACAAGCGCATCACCGAGACGGTGTATCGCCGCGTCGGCGAGATCGTAAAACCAACCCGATAGCCGCCTAAAAGCAGGCCGATTTCGTTTCCGCAAGTAAACTGCCACCCCTTGATTCTAGAGGGCTTCAGAGCATAGGAGCCCTCTGGGAAGACATCAACGAGGAATTGAAGCCCGTCCTTGCAACGCATGGATTTGCGCTCTCGCTCCGCACCCCCTCGCGGCGCCAATGGGGTCGAGGTGGAGGGCGTACTGAGCCATCGAGTCGGCCATCGCGAAACAACGTCCATCCTGCTCCCCGCAGATGCTACCGGTAGCAAAACGCGCCTACATCGAGGATCGAGAAAACCCACTTTCGAAAAAACACATCATGCTGAGGTTAAACACCACCTTGCTCGCAAGGGAGGCGCCTTTCGCGGTTTTTTCAGGTTCATCGCATAGCGTCATGACGATTTTGTGAAAATTAAAGCGCCGCAAACGATTGCACCGCCAACGGTCAGATTTTTTTCTAAAGAACCATTCTGGTGCGCCGATCACAGTTAAGTCACGGTGCACGTATCTGCTAAAAGCCGATGCCGCAGACAGGGATGTTCGGACACTTTCCACGCCTCGATTGGGCGTGTCTCATTCCTGCCATGGGTATCTTCCGATGATTGTCGAAAAGTCCTTGAAAGTGCAAATCCTCGCCTTGTTGCCCCTTTGTGTTGCCAGATTAGGTGGCAGCAGAATCAATACGTTTGGATAACTCGCCTGATCGGCACAAGAGAAGTTGTCGATCTGTTGCAGGCAAACATCGATGTACATGCGGGATCACTGTTTCCATTAGGGGCTCATGCAATGCGTGCGAAGTCAATTCAAATACTCATGGTTGTTCTTGCCGCTACTCTAGCCGCACTGCTCTACGCATTCTTCGCTATGAAGCAGGCGTCCATAGAATTGCGGGACATTACCGAACAACGTTATGAGTCTTATCTTCTAGCGGATGAACTTCGCCAGAGTTCCGACGACTTGACCCGACTCGCTCGCACCTATGTGGTGACCGCAGACCCGGAGTACGAGCGTCAGTACCTCCATATACTCGACATCCGTAACGGCAAGGCCCCCCGCCCACAAGAATATCAGCGTATTTATTGGGATTTCGTTGCTGCCGGGAATGCCAAGCCGCGGCCTGACGGCCCCGCCATTTCACTCGATGAATTGATGAAAAAAGCTGGATTCGCCGAATCTGAATTCGTCAAATTACAACAGGCGCAGGCTAACTCTAATGATCTGGTGCAGCTTGAAGTCCGAGCGATGCATGCGGTTAAAGGGGAATTTATCGATTCGCAGGGGAACTACACAGTCAAGAACGAGCCCGATATGGCGCTAGCCAGGAACCTCCTGCATAGCTCGGATTATCACCGTTTCAAGGGAAAAATCATGGCGCCGCTGGACGATTTTTTCGTCCTGCTCGACCGACGCACAGCCAACGCCGTCAACGTGGCAGACGGAAATCTGGCAAACGCTCAGTATATGTTTCTGATTTTCATTTTTTTACTGTTCGCGGAAATCGGCTTGCTGATCTATCTAAGCCACCGCAGGCTCCTGAATCAACTTGGAGCAGCACCCGCAGAAGTGGATGCAGTGGTAAACGAGTTGGCCGCTGGTAACTTGACGACGCATATACCTCAGGCACCTGCTGGCAGTGTCATGAGCAACTTGGGGATGATGAACGATAAACTCAAGTTATTGATTGGAGCAGCACTCAATACCAGCCAACAACTAGTGCTTGCCATCGATGATGTGGCACAAATGATCGATAACACCAGCGACCGCACTAGCCAGCAAAATGAAATGACCGATTTGGTGGCCACTGCCGTAAATGAAATGGGGCTAACCGTACAAGAAATTGCCCGCAGTGCAAATAATACAGCCCAGGTCACTCGAGAGGCGCTGAACGATTCGCAGCAGGCCAGCACAACCGTACAAAATTCCTGCACTCAGATTGAAGTGATGGCCAGTGATATAGGAACAGCGTCCAATGTAGTGAGCCAGCTGGCTGAACAGGTCGCTTCTATTGACCAGGTACTGGCTGTTATTCGCAACATTTCTGAGCAAACCAACTTACTCGCACTCAACGCCGCCATCGAAGCAGCTCGTGCTGGAGAAATGGGCCGTGGGTTTGCCGTGGTTGCCGACGAAGTTCGTACGTTGGCAAGCAGAGCTCAGCGATCAACCGATGAGATCCAGCATATGATTGCCAGCCTCAAGCAGGGGGCTGAAAACGCAGTAACGTCCATGCGCTCCGGGCAGGTGGCGACATCTACTGGTGTAGAAGCAAGCCACAACACGAACCAACTGCTACAAAGGATAGCCACGCGTATCGAACAGATCAGCGACATGAATCAACAGGCAGCTACAGCAACCGAAGAGCAGTCTTCAGTAACAGAGGAAATCAATCGCAATGTGCAGGGCATTGCCGATTTAGCCGGCCTGACAAGCAGCGATATCCAGATTTGCAGGGATAGATGTCAGGCGCTGCGAAAACTCTCGGAAAACCTCGCTATAAAAATGAATAGTTTCAGCATCTAATCCTCCGTAAGCCTCCGCTCGGGATTCATTCCGGGCGGCGCGAGGCGGTTCGTGATTTGCCTCTAGCGCCGTAGTTTCTTCGGGAGCGCGGCTGGCATTGCCAGCATGCTTGATGCCGGCCAAGCCAGGAAACAGACCGCCAGTAAAAACTGCCCCTCTTCTCCTTCATCGCGTCGACGGTTATCAGCGATACACCGCGTCGCCTGAAAAAGTGCAGCCATAAATCGAGTGAAGACCTATAGTGTGTCCCTGTGAATTCCTACACTAAGGTTCACGCTCTTAACCACTCAGCTCCGTATCGGGGATAAAACAATGAATGCAAAACAAGTGTTTGTAGCCACCCTCGCTATTTTGGCCAGTTCGGCTGTATTGGCGGCTAAGCCGCCCGCCAAGCCTGTCGACAAGTGGACGTGTGGCGACTTCCTGGAGATGGATGAGACGTATCAGCCTAATGCCATCTTCTTCGCCGAGGGTTTTACTAAGTCAGGCAAGCCCGTCGATGCCGTGATGGATGTAGACGGCACTCTCAAAGTCACCCCGAAGGTGATTGAAGCCTGTACCCAGAACGCGCAAGGCTCTTTTGTCGACACGCTGAAAGCAACGAAGGCTAAACAGTAACCGGAAAAAATCTGGAGACACTGAACAAGCTCTCAAGGCATTCAGGCATTTGTCTCCAGATCTTCCCCGCGCCACTTCAAAAACCAGCGAACGTCGTTCTTTTAGTCGCCTTGTCGACTCTGAGGCGCGAGTAAAACTCACCTCGTTTGAGACATCGCAAAAGAACAGCAATACCGGCGCGGCCAACTAATTCCTTAAACGAAAAAGCCCTGATTATTCAGGGCTTTTTTATTGCCGAAGCGCACTAGGGACTGAGCGCGCTACAGCATCCATTTCAGCAGGACATGAGTGGCGATCCAAGGAGAAGCCTGAGCAACGCCCCACTGCAGAAGCGCGCAAATAAACACATAAGCGGCGAAGAACTTCAGCATTGCCCCTCTTCCCATGACGCCCTCCCGCCTCAGCGAAATCTTGCTCGATCACCTGTATGCGTTCGACGCATTCCAGTGCTCGCAGTTCACTTTTGCCAGGCTGCACCATTCGTCGCATTGACCCTTGAAGTGCCAAATACCTGACCCTCGCTGGCGCAGGCTTTGCACAGCTCGATCCAGCGGCCCCAGATCGACATTATTCTGACGCGGCAGCATTCAACCAACGTTTAAGGACACCAGCGATACGCTTGGTCAGTCACCGGAGATGTAACGTGTCAACTCTCAATGAAATCGCAGCGAACCACGCGAGAATGGCAAAGGCAAAGGAAGAAGAGTCGACCGGGCTGAATGAGCGACACCTTCATCGAGTAACTAGTATTGAAATCATCAGCGTGGATGAGCAGCAAAGCGTCCCGCTGCATCTCATTGCCGGAGTGCAAGACAGCAAGCCCGCGCAGACCATCGGTTACGGGGTCTGACGTCAGCGGCCAACGACTCCCACGCAGCGAGGCGCCACTGAAAGCGCCTTCGCTGGCAAGCTCGGCTCTTACGGGGTTTGTTTGAGCCTGATAGCCCGACCATCCCCAAATTTTCAGACCAACCGCGCGCAGCGTCGGCAATAACGCTAATCGCACCATCGCAGTGCAACGACTTGGCAAAAAATCGTTTCCTCGACTAGGGTTCATACCCATCGACATGCCCCGCCGCTCGACGGGCCCTGCTCAAGGAGAGATGAATGTCGCCGATCAAAAAAGCCGAAAGAACCTACCGTGCCTGGTCCAGCCCCATCCTGCTCGAACTGAAAGCCAGAGAACATCAGCTCAACCCCGACGCCCGGCAGGCGTTGCAAAACATCCTGGCAGAACGACGATTGATAAATAGCGGCAACGGCGCCGGTAGTGATCGACGCCATCCGACTTCCTGAAGGGGCGCCCTGTTCATCGGATTGTTCAACCGCTCGCTTGCGCTAGTGGCACGTAGCCGCTATCCCTGTAAGTGAGTCTGGAAGGGGTACACGAAGATGATTTCAAGATTCGTTGTTGTTCCTGCAATCCCCACGGAGACGGGATCGATGCGCAGCGGATCGCGCTTTTACTGCAAAACCGCGCCGATCGGTTTCAACCTCTATGACAACGAGGAAAAACGGCGGCTACCCACCAGCTATTCGACACGGCAGGACGCCGAGCATGAGTGCCAGCAACTGAATGCCGAGTGCTTGCAATGCATGCTCGCCGAGCGTCCCTTCGTCAACTCGCCCTGATCGCGTGCCTGACTGACTGAAAGATCCGTCGTTTGTTCAGCGAGAAAAGTCCGAAAAAATAAACGGAACTGGCACTACGCCATCAATGTCGTAGTGGCAGCACCTGGAGAATCGGATGACTCGCCCTCGCCACTTTCAGATCACCTATCGCTTCAAAAAAGGCCGGCATGTCTTTGTGCAGCCTGACTCACACATGTCCGATGCAGACGCGTGGTATTACGCCTGCCTGCATTCCGGCATCGGGCTTACGTATGGAGACAATCACGATCATCAGAACCACGATGTACTGCGCAACCATGCGCAAGAATCCGGCCTGACACAGGTTATCTGGGAGGAATTGCCGTAACGTCTGGCGTGGCACCTACGGCAATGTTCGAAGAGGTTTCAGAGGCAATCCTTGACCGCTTTGCGCATCGCTGCAGATTTGGCCCACGGCGGGCCCTGATACAGCGAAATCCGACTGCCATCCTTGTATTTCACGACGTCCAGAATCTCGTCAGCGGTGATAACGCTCGGAGCGTTGATCCGGTAACCATTGGATATCGAGGTCTGTGCCGTTCTGGAGACTTGCTGCTGCCACAGCGGCAATATGCACGCGGCGTAGTCTTTTGGCACCTTGCTGCTGTACTTACTGACGTTAGGCTCACCCGGCACCAATGACGCTGGCAACGAACAACCTGCCAGCATCGCCAGGGCGATGCCCCCGATCAACATCCGCATGACGCTTCCTTATCCTGAAAAAAACGAAATGTAGCCTGTCGTCGCCCGGACATCCATCTGTTACACAAATATCCTCAGGTTTTACCGGACGGATCAGGGTCTGTGCCTGGGTCCTTATCCGGATAACTCCTTTCATTGAGGTACGTCATCCATCGTTCATACGCTTCGTGCTGCCATTGCGTGACTCGCTCCCATTCAGGGCCGCTCATTTGATGAGCCGATATCAGCATCATCATCTCGGTAGTGGCCGCGTCCAGATCAACAACCAGTTGATGGGCATGGAATCTGAAGTCATCGGTGGTCGTCATTTGAGGTCGCCTCGCCCTAGCGGAATTTACTATTTCGTACGACATCAATGCGGCTCGTTAGCGTTCATCCTTCCGACAGATGGCACACCTTGAGCGTCGGACGAACAAACGTCCGCCGCCGCCAATCGCGACTATTCTTTCTAGCGGGTCATTTCAAGGAGACAGACATGAGACTCAACGATGCGGAAAACCAACTTCGTCGAGATCTGCAAGGCGTTGCATCGGACCTGAGGTGGTCGGCCGTGGAGCTCTTGCGGATTGCGGAGCAATTGCGCCAGGCCGGTAATGAGGTCGACGCGCAAGCCGCGCTGAAACTGTGCGACCTGTTCCAGGGTGATGAAGGGCGACTGGCGGGCTACGCCGAAGAGGTCAAAGCCAAGACCATTCGCCGGGAAAAAGTTTGAGTCAGCTGGACACCGGTTTTAAGCACGTCGCACGCCACTTATCCGCGAACGCCATGATGGCGGCGCCTTGGCCATCCGCAGACTCAACAATGGGTTGGTTGTACGCCTCGTTGATCAGCATGGCTCCCAACTTGTCATGGTCCGGATTGCCCGACTTGATGGCTAGCAGACTTGCTTTGGACTCGCCATTCTGACGCGACTGCATGATCGAACCCGCCAAAATGCGGAAGGCGTCGCAGACTGTCGCGTTGGATGGCAATGAGATCTGCGCCTGACTTGCGCCAACAAAACTGAGCGCGCAGGTCGCCGCCAGTGTGATCCACAGCCCTTTCAACATGAGTTCCTCCCTGGATTTAAAAGCCGCCACCCTATCACCCGGCTGCCGTGTTTAAAATCCTCCCGCTGCCGATTCGACGACAAAAAAAGCCCCGGCATCGCGGGGCTTCGTCGTCTTCACTCGGTCTTCTGGTTGAGCGGTGATCGCCCTGCCCTGGCTCGATAGCCGGGAAGCGCCGCCGCATACGCCAATGCTTCTTCTCTGCTGGTAAAAGAGCCGAGTCGGTCACCTTTGGTGCACACACGCCAAGGGCCGTTGTTAACGCTCAGTACGTCATAACCGTTCATGTGCATTTTGTTCAGAACCGGAACGCTCATAGTCACCTCCTGTTCGGCAATGATCAGCCACGATTGACCTCGCTACCTTACACCCGCCTCCTTGCGCAATGCCGACCAGACGTCGCGCCAGTATTCCAGCAGCACATGGCACTTTTCGGCGCTGGCGTGGCTCCAACCCTTGAAACCACGGGCTCGGCCCGAATGTTGCATTTTCATGACTGTTTCATGACAACGAGCACGCAGGTAACACATGAAAATACGTGCAACCGTCATTTGCGAGCAGGATCGCCACGTTCTCCTGGTGCGCAAACCAAGGTGCCGCTGGAATTTGCCCGGAGGCAAAGTCGAGCCCGGCGAAACCACGGTCGGTGCCGCCCAGCGTGAACTTCAGGAAGAAACCGGCCTTGACGCGGATGGCATGCTGTATCTGATGCAGCTCGATATGGGGGGCACTCGGCACCATGTCTACGAGGCCTCGGTGGAGAATCTGGACCAGGCCCGGCCACAAAATGAAATCTTCGATTGCATCTGGTATCCGCTGGATGCGGTGCAGAACCTGAGCACCAGCGACGCCACGCTAAAAATCGTCAAAGCGTTTCAACGTCGCCTGTGAAGTTTCTACACCCCTGACTGCGCTGCAGAATCGCAAAAGGGCCGAGTCTTCTATGGGAAGGGACTTCTGTGGGACGGCTTCTGTGTGGAGGACTTCTGTGTGGAGGACTTCTGTGGAAAGGGACTTCTGTGGGAGGGCTTCTGTGGAGGACTTCTGTGGGGGGGCTTTTGTGGCGAGGGGGCTTGCCCCGTTGGGCTGCGAAGCGGCCCCAAACACCGCGATCAAAAGTCTTCACTACCACAGCAAACATGGATTTGGGACTGCGGCACAGCCAACGGGGGCAAGCCCCCTCACCACCGGACATCAGCCAGCGAACGCCCGGCGGCCGGCGCGCATTTCGATGCGCAGTTCACCAATCAGGTTGGAAATCTCGCGAACACTGTTCAGGTGAGCGGGCGAGACACCGGTGATCAGCAGGTCGATGCGGCCGGTGGCAGGATCGTACACCTTGATCCGCAACGAGCCGTCGGGGTTTAGCGTGCACTGGCAGGACAACGGCTGAAAACCGGACTCCACAATGCGGCAAAGCTCTGAAATTGAGACCATGTCGGGCGACCCGGTGCGAGTTGATCGGATTGGATCCGCTTCAGGATAGATGCCCTTTCAGCAACCCGCTTCGACGGCTCGCATTAATTAGTGTTAGTCGGTTCGCATATTCGACAGTTTTCAGTGCGAATCGCCATCCCATATCCAGTTCCAGATCCCCGGCAACGCCACTGACTCCGTCGTGCTATTGACAGTACGGGCCATGGCCGCCCGTTGCAGCGCTGCGGTGTCGTCGTAAAACGGCTTGGACGCCAACGGCACGCCGGTGGAACGGGCGCTGTCGAGCAAGATTTGCAGATACTCCCGGGCATGGCGGGCGCTGTAGCGGTTGAGGTCATGGAAGGTCACCACCACCGGAATGACGCCATCGACAGTCGGCAGCTCACCTTGGGCAATGCGCTCGCGGACTTGCGAAAGTTGACTCAACAGATTGGCGCGGCGCCGGGGGCTTGCATTGAAACCCCAGATCTTGCCGTCGTTGGCGCTCAAATCGGTCAGCAACACATGCATCCCATGGCGCTGATAGGCGGCAAACACACGTTTGTCGTAATTCCAGAACGGCGGGCGCACCAGCGTCGGCGGCGCGCCGGTAATCGCGGCGATGTCGGCGCTGCCCTTGGCCAGCGACTGCTCCAGTTCCTCAGGGTTCAGCAAGCGGTGATTGGTGTGCCAGTACGTTGCGGTATGAAAACCCAACACATGCCCTTCGGCGTGTTCGCGGCGCATCACCTCGCGGCCGATGTCACTGTCGCCGGCCCGTGGCGCGCCGGTCTGCACGAAAAACACTGCTTTGATACCCGGTTGCAGCGGGTTCTGCGCGAGGCTGTCGAGCACGGTCATGCTCGGGTTCCAGAAACTCGACGCGCTGGGGCCATCGTCGAAGGTCAGCAGAAATCGAACCGGCGCCTGTGCCTGGAGCCGTTGCTCGGTTTGCGGGGTGAGCGCGATGGGTGACGCGATGCAACCTGCCAACCCGATGACCAGGGTGAGCGCAGAGAGAACCTTGAACAGCTGTTTCATGTTTTGCCTTGGCCAGACCGTTGCGGTCATCACGTTAAACGGCAAAAACCCTTCGCCCATTCATCCATTGTCGGCCCGCAGATCGCTGCGAGCCGAAGTTGGAACAGGGTACACAGTGTTTGGTTCCAGCGCTCACCCTCCTCGCTTCAGTGCGCCAATGCCTGCTCAAAGGAGTTGTCGATAATCGGCGCGGTGGCCAACGCCGTCGGCAGCGCTTTGACCTTGAACAGGAAGTCCGCAGTGCTTTGCAGGTCCGCTGCGGCCTGCGCATCCACCGGGCCGACGGTCATGTGCGCCTGACGCAACCAGTGCCGAGAAACGTCCTGATCCAAATTGGCCTTTTTCGCCCAGAGGTCGGCGTACTCGTCGGTGTTGGCGTCGACCCAGGCCCGGGCTTTTTTCAGGCGCCCGAGGAAATCGGCGATGGCTTCGCGCTTGCTGTCGATGGACGGCGTTGACGCGGCGATGGCGCTTAGGCCCGGCATCAGGTTTTTCGCGGTGAGAATCGGCCGTGCGCCGGAAAACAGAATCTGCTGCGAGATGTACGGTTCCCACACCGGGAACGCGTCGATGCTGCCCTGAGGTAACGCGGCGGCTGCATCGATCGGCATCAGTTTGATGAAGTCGACGTAGTCTTCCGGAAGATTGGCCTGTTGCAACGCGCGCAAGGTCAGTTGCTGACTCCACGCACCGGGCCAATAGGCCACTTTCTTGCCCTTGAGGTCGGCGATGGTTTTTACCGGTGAATCCTTGGGCACCAATAAGGCAATCGTGTCCGGATTCTGTCGCGACACGCCAATCAACTTGACCGGCGCCTGCTTGGCGGCCAGAAACAGAAAACCGGAATCACCGAGAAAGCCCAGGTCCAGCGCGCCGGTATTCAACGCTTCGGCCAGTGGCGCAGCGGCCTGGAAGTGCTTCCAGTCGACGGTGTACGGCGCACCTTTCAGCACCCCCGACGCCTCCACCGACGCGCGAACGTTGTAGTAATTCTGATCCCCGACGTGCAGGACAACGGGCTCGGCGGCGTAGGCGAAGGGTGCGGCAAGCAGTGCGCTGGTCAGCAGGTGGCGCATGAATCGGGAGAAGTTCATCGAAAGCTCCAGGAACGTTATTTCCATAGACCCTAACGCTCTTACCAAGCCATTTATAAATTCGATTTATGCATAAGCTCATGACGTCTTTTTGTCACTGTCTGCCCAGCAACAGTGACTCGACAGACTGTTTTCTAGCGAACACCCACTGTCGGTCAGATGGCTTGAAAACCCCGTAAATACGGGTAATCCGTGAAATGGCACAGAGCCTGCAATATTCCTTTTATGCAGGATGCATTCCGTAAAAATAATTATTTGGACATAAGAAACTCGCCGCCTTGCCCGGAGCTGTCCCATGAAACCCATCGCCCGTTTCCCCCTCGTCAGATCGCTTTTGGGCGTCTGCGCATTGGCTCTGAGCCTGCAACCTGTCGCTCAAGCGGCGGAAGCACCGCCCGCCGAAGTGCACCTGGATTACGCCTATTACTCGCCGGTCAGCCTGGTGCTCAAGCATTTCGGCTATCTGGAAAAAGCCCTGCCCGACACCAAAGTCAGCTGGGTGCTGAGCCAAGGCAGCAACCGTTCGCTGGAATACCTCAACAGCGGCGGCGTCGACTTTGCGTCGTCCGCCAGCCTCGCGGCGGTATTGAGCCGCGCCAACGGCAGCCCGATCAAATCGGTTTACGTTTACAGCCGCGCCGAATGGACCGCGTTGGTGGTGCGCAAAGACTCGCCGCTCAAAACCGTCGCCGACCTGAAAGGCAAGAAAATCGCCGCCACCAAAGGCACCGACCCGTACCTCTTTACGCTGCGCAGCCTGCAACAGGCCGGCCTGAGCAAGGACGATGTCGAACTGGTGCACTTGCAGCACCCGGACGGCCGCGTTGCGCTGGAGAAAGGTGACGTCGATGCCTGGGCCGGACTCGACCCGCACATGGCGGCCAGCCAGGTTCAGGCCGGTTCGCGCTTGCTGTATCGCAACACCGACTTCAACAGTTATGGCGTGGTCAGCGTCACCGACACCTACGCCAAGGAACATCCGCAGACCATCGACACCGTGCTGAAGGCCTACGAGCAGGCCCGCGAGTGGGCGCTGAAAAATCCGGATGAGTTTGCGAAATTGCTCGCCAGCGAATCTGGTCTGCCGCTGGAAGTGGCCAAGCTGCAACTGTCGCGCACCGACCTGAGCAGTCCGCAATTGACCGCCAAGGACGTGCTCGCCTCCAAGGCCGCCGCGCCGATTCTGGTTTCTGAAGAGCTGGTGCGCCGTGGGGTGAACGTCGATCAGGTCATTGATCAATTGATCGACACCGGTTTCAAAGAAACCGTGGCCCGTCAGTAACGGATGCGCGCATGAGCAGCAAAAGCAAAGACCTGCCCGTCGCACTGCCGACACCACAGCGCAAGGGTTTCGCCCTGAGCGACGCCTGGCGCCTGCGCCTCAAGGGCCTGGCGTTGCCGGTGCTGATTGTGTTGCTGCTGGAATTGGTGGTGCGGATCGGCTGGTTGCCGTCCTATCAGATGCCCGCCCCGAGCGAGGTGGCGCTGACCCTGAGCGAACTCGCCGAAGGCGCGCTGTGGAAGCACATCAGCGCCAGCCTGTTGCGGGTGTTGCTGGGGTTTGCGATTGGCGCCGGCCTGGCGTTGGTGTTTGCCGCGTGGGTCGGGTTGAGCCGTGAGGCCGAAGCGTATCTGGAGCCGACGTTTGCCGGCCTGCGCTCGATTCCAAGCCTGGCCTGGGTGCCGCTGTTGTTGCTGTGGCTGGGCATCGACGAGACCTCGAAAATCGTCCTGATTGCCATCGGCGCGTTTTTTCCGGTGTACCTCAATGGCGTCGCGGCAATACGCGACATCGACCGCAAACTGGTGGAAGTCGGGCAAATGTACGGCTTCAGCCGGCCACGGCTGGTGCGGCGAATTTTGCTGCCCGCCGCCCTGCCCGGCCTGTTCACCGGGTTGCGCAGCGGTATGAGCCTGGCGTGGATGTTTCTGGTGGCAGCGGAATTGATCGCCGCCACCAAGGGCCTCGGTTATTTGCTCAGTGACGGCCGGGAAACATCACGTCCGGACATCGTGCTGGCAGCGATCATCGTTCTGGCGCTGCTGGGCAAACTCAGCGACGGCATCCTTGCCAGCCTGGAAAAACGCTTCCTGGCCTGGCGCGATACCTTCAACGGCCAAAGCACGGGAGATTGAGCATGACCGGACACCTGCTGGACATTCGCGTCGAGCGCAAATCCTTTGCCGCCACCACGGTCCTGAAAAACATTCACTTGCAGTTGCAGCCACGGGAAGCGGTCAGCCTGCTCGGCCCCAGCGGTTGCGGCAAAAGCACCTTGCTGCGGATCGTCGCCGGGCTGGAAAAGGATTTTCAGGGCGAATTGCGCAACAACGCCGCAGAAGTTGCTTTCGTGTTTCAGGAACCGCGCCTGATGCCGTGGCTGACGGTCGAGCAGAACATCGGTTTCAGTGCCGACCGACAGTACGACAAGGCCTGGGTGGCGCAACTGATCGAAGAAGTCGGCCTCGCAGGCTTCGCTCAAGCGTTGCCCAAAGCGTTGTCCGGCGGCATGGCCCAGCGGGTCGCGATTGCCCGCGGCCTGTATTCGCGGCCGCAGGTATTGCTGCTGGACGAACCGTTCAGCGCGGTCGACGCCTTCACCCGCATGAAGCTTCAGGACCTGTTGCTGCAACTCGCCGAGCGTCATGCCATCGCCTTGCTGCTGGTGACGCACGATGTCGATGAAGCGCTGTACCTCAGTGATCGCGTGCTGGTGATGGACAACCGCCCCAGCAGCATTCGTCAGGAACTCGCGGTGGAACTGGCACATCCGCGTGACCGGCGTGATCCGTTGTTGGCGCAGTTGAAGGCCGAGTCGTTGACCCAATTGCAGCGGGCGCACGTGATCTGACCCGCAAATTCGCCACCCACAGAAGCATGGCGTGCTGGCGCCGGTGAAGTGCCTTCGCCGGGCAGTTGCACTGATCAAGCCGCTGGGTTGATGGGCGTGGGTATAGGCGGATCAACTTGTACATACAACTTTTTAGCCGAATAAACATGACGCCAAAACGTTACACGCACTGTTTCAAGGCAGAAACACATTCATTGTCCGAGACCGTTTGACGCACTAACCGCTTGTCCGACAATTCATGAGCCGTAGATACATTTTGAATTACTAAAGCTAGCATGCGCGCCGCATTTCCAGTGGCACAGACCAATTGACCGAAGAGTCAATAACAAGGAAATCCCTACAATTCAACAAGCCTTGCAGAGAACTAAGTTGCGCGACGATCTTGTAATTAAGCAAGTCAGCGGCCTGGAGTGCGTGTACCTATCGACGACAGAGCGCTATCAACTTGACTGTTTTATCGGGCAATACATAAAGACCCGAAACCTGCGAACAATCCCCGACATCGGCGACATTCTGCGCTCAACCCTCGAAGGCTATCCGGGCAAAGCCCCGGTCATGGTCAACGAGCTGAATGCCTGGATCGACAAGACGTTGGGTTATCGGGCCGCCCATCCCGAATTCCCGCAGTTGGAAGACGTTTGAACTGATGCACGGGTTGAGTTCGGCAACAGACTGAACAAACCGCCATCAAGGCCTTCTCAAAAAAGCCCCTCTTGATAGAGGGGCTTTTTTTTGGCGAATGTCAGTCAGGGTTTCAGCGGAATCTCTCGGTCGCGGTCTGACAGTTCTTTTCCGTCGTCCGGGTGCTTCCAATCCAGCGTCGAACGCCTTTGCCGCTTGATTTCCTCCTCCGAGGGCTCATCGTCATCCAGTTCCGGCTGCTTCGGTTCATTTGCCATGCTCACCTCTCTTCCTGAAGAACCTGATTAATGGAACGCTGATTAAGCGTAGACCATTGGCAAAACCCGACTCACCACCACCAACGCAGCAGAAAGAAAAAGCCCATGCTCAACAACATACTGAGCAAGGTATTGCGCGTGTACAGCACCAACCCCACCGCCACCAGCGCGCTGATCAGGTACGGGTTATCCCATTGCAGGTTCAGCTGCTTGTCGGGCATGAACACAATCGGCCCGCAAATCGCGGTGAGCATGCCCGGCACCGCAAACCCCAGAAACTGCCGGGCATTGCTGCTCAAACGCACCGGCAATCGCGGCTCCAGAAACACGTAGCGGTTGAGAAAGACCAGCACGCCCATGCCGATAATCACTGCCCAGACCATCATGCCGTGTGCCCTCCATAGAATTTGTTGCAGATAAACCCGGCGGTCATGCCCGCCAGTCCCGACAGCACCAACGCCGAGCCCCACTGCCAATAACTGAACAGCACCGAGCAAAACAGCGACACCGCCACGCACACCACCGTCGGCACGTTACGCACCACGGGCGTGATCAAGGCGATGAAGGTCGCGGCGATGGAGAAATCCAGGCCCAAATGCTCAAGACCCGGAATGCTGCTGCCCAGCACGATGCCGGCCAGCGTGAACAGGTTCCAGGCGATGTAAAACGTCAGGCCGATACCCAGCGCATACCAGCGATTGAACTGCTGTCGGTCATGCTGGCTGGTCAGGGCGAACAGCTCATCGGTGAGCAAAAAACCCAACCCGACACGCCAGCGCCCCGGCAACGGCGCGATCACCGAACGCATGCTCATCCCGTACAGCAAATGTTGCGAAGTCAGCAACAAGGTGGTCAGCAGAATCGAAAAGATCCCGGCACCGCCCTTGAGCATGCCGATGGCCACCAGTTGCGCCGCACCGGCAAAGACGATGCTCGACAAACCCTGACCTTGCAGGGGCGTGAGATTGGCCTCAATGGCCATCGAACCGGCGAGCAAGCCCCACGGCGCGGTCGCCAGGGACAACGGCATGATCGCCACGGCGCCGCGCAGGAACGCACTGCGCGGCATAAGTGAGTTGGACATAACGCTCTGCAATGAGGGAAAGATCGCAAACTTTGCCAGCAGTCGTGGCCTTTGGCTTGAACAATCTTGCGCAGTTGACCGCAAATCGCTTCCACTCATCGGCTGCACGCTTGATTAGCCCCGGTGGTAGCAACATGATGGCGCTGAATTTCTCATTGAGGTCTGATCCGCCATGAGTTCAGTCGACACCGACAGCGCCGTCTACAAAACCCTGCTTGAATCGACCAACGCGATTCCCTGGCGAATCGACTGGGCCACCATGACCTTCAGCTACATCGGCCCGCAGATCGAGACGTTGCTCGGCTGGAAGCAGGACAGTTGGGTGTCGGTCAACGACTGGGTGGAGCGCATGCACCCGGATGATCGTGATTACGTGGTGGAATTCTGCGTCTCGCAATCCCGCGCCGGGGTCGATCACGAAGCGGATTACCGCGCGTTGACCGAAAACGGCGATTACGTGTGGATCCGCGATGTGGTGCACGTGGTGCGCAAGGACGGCGAAGTCGAAGCACTGGTCGGCTTCATGTTCGATATCAGCGAGCGCAAGAAAACCGAAGAACACCTGGTGCGCCTGCAAAAACAGCTCGAAGAATATTCGTTCCAGGACGGCCTCACCGGCATCGCCAACCGGCGCATGTTCGACACCGTGCTCGAACGTGAATGGAGCAGCGCCCAGCGCACCGGCCTGCCGCTGTCACTGCTGATTCTGGATATCGACTACTTCAAGCAATTCAACGACCACTACGGCCACCTCAAGGGCGACGAATGCCTGCGCCGCGTGGCCCAGACCCTGGCGCTGGCGGCCAACCGGCCACGGGATTTCATCGCCCGCATCGGCGGCGAAGAATTCGTCTGGCTGCTGCCCGAAACCGACGCCGAATCCGCCCGGCTGGTGGCGCGCAAATGCCTGCACCTTATTCGTCAGCAGCACATTCCTCATGAATCCTCGGCGGTGTCGGCGGTGCTGAGCCTCAGTCTGGGCGTCGGCACCATCACGGCGGCGCAGGAAGCAACGGCGCTGGACTTCGTCGAACAGGTTGACCAGTTGCTGTACAAAGCCAAGCACAACGGGCGCATGCGCGCCGAGTTCGGCGATTTGCGCTGAACCCCCGGCACCGCGCCCGAGTAAACCGCGTCAGGGAGTCGACATGCTGTACCGGATCGCCGCCGATGGGCTGGTGTTGTTTCATCTGCTGTTCATTCTGTTCGTGCTGTTTGGCGGGTTGCTGGTGCTCAAGTGGCGCCGCTTGATCTGGTGGCACCTGCCCGCCGCCGCGTGGGGCGTAAGCGTGGAAGTGTTGCACCTGATGTGCCCACTGACCGAATGGGAAAACCGGCTGCGCCATGCCGCCGGGCAAACCGGTTACGGCGGCGGGTTTATCGAGCATTACCTTTGGCCGGTGATCTACCCCGCCGGGCTGACACCGGCGATTCAACTGGGGCTGGCTTGCGTGGTCTTAGCGGTCAACGGGCTGGTTTACCTGCGATTGATCCGGTTATGGAAAGGTCGCAGGGCTTGCTGAAAACGATCCGAGGATGCGCACCATGCTGTCGATTGAAGACCTGTCGTTGCTCGAAGCCATCCGCGAAACCGGAAGCCTGTCGCGGGCCGCGGCGCATTTGGGTAAGGCGCCTTCAACCGTGTCCTACGCGGCGCGGCAGCTCGAAGAACGCTTCGATGCCTTGTTGTTCGATCGGCGGCGCTACCGCTTGCAGCTCACACCGGCCGGGGAATTGCTGGTCAACGAGGCGGCGCGACTGATGCAGGACGTGTCGCGCCTGACCCAACGGGTGCAGCAAGTGGCCAATGGTTGGGAGAGCCGCTTGTGGATCGTTACCGACGAATTACTCGAATTCGACACCTTGATCCCGGTCATCCACGAGTTCGATGCGCTGCAATCCGGCGTGCCGCTGCGCATCACTCAGGAAGTGCTCAAAGGGGTGTGGGAAGCGCTGCGTGAAGGACGCGCGGACTTGATCATCGGCGCCACTAACGAACCGCCGGCGATTCCAGGCCTGCGCTGGATGCAGTTGGGGGAAATGGAGTGGGTGTTCGCGGTGTCGCCCAAACATCCGCTGGCCAAGGCCCGAGAGCCGATTTCACGGGCAACGGTGACCCGGCATCGGGCGATTGTGGTGGCGGATTCGTCACGGGGCAGCGAAGGCAGCACTTATGGGGTATCGGGCGGGCAACCGGTACTCGCCGTGCCGACCATGCGCGCCAAGATCCTCGCCCAGTGCGATGGCCTGGGCGTGGGCTGGTTGCCGAAAAACCGTGTGGCTTCGCTGTTGAAGAACGGCACCCTGGTGGAAAAACAGATGGCCGACCCGCGTGAGCCGAACATTTTGTACGCCGGCTGGCGCGGCGATCATGACGGCCGCGCGCTGGGCTGGTGGCTGGACAAGCTCAAGCAATCCTATCTTTCAACGAAACTGGTTCAGGGCAGCGACCGCTTCGTCTGAACTCAGTTGGCAATCACGCTCATGTTGCGGCCACTGGCCTTGGCCACATACAACGCCTTGTCTGCCGCGCTGATCACATCGTCCGGCTGATTCTGTGACGCAAAATCGTAGGCGCACACCCCCAGGCTCACGGTCACCACGCCTTCGGCCGATTCCCGATGTTCCATGGCCGCCTCCTGCACCGCACGGCGGATTTTTTCCGCCACCAGAAACGCGCCGACGTAATCGGTGCCGGGCAGCACCACGGTAAATTCTTCGCCGCCATAACGCGCTGCCAAATCGCCGGGACGCTTGATGTTGTCCTGGATGATCGCGCTGATCTTGCGCAAGCAGTCATCGCCCGCCACATGCCCGTATTGATCATTGAAGTTTTTGAAATGATCGACATCCAGCATCAGCAACGCCAGATGCGTCTGGGTACGCCGCGCGCGGCCCATTTCGGCCAGCATGAACAGGTCGAACTGGCGCCGGTTGGACAGCCCCGTCAGCGCATCTTCGAGGGCCAGCAATTCGAGACTGCGATTGACTTGCACCAGCTTTTCCTGAGCTTCGAACATCATGTTCTGGATCTGGTTTTGCCGCTGCATGAGGCGGATCAGGCGATAGCCCAGCACACTCAGGAACCCCAGCAATAACGCAACGACGACGGCACTGAGCAGTGTTTCCTGGCGCCAGCCGGACAGCACTTCCTGCTTGTCGAGGGCGGCGAAAACGATCAGCGGATAACCCTCGACCCGCCGAAACCCCACCACCCGTTCCACGCCATCCATCACCGACTTGACGGTCGCGGTGCCCGAATTACCCTTGGGCAGCAACTGGGTGAACAGCGGACCATTGGCCACGCTGGTGCCGATGTCTTTGTCGTTGAACGGCCGGCGCACAACGATGGTTGCATTGTCGGCGATCAGATTGATCACGCCGTCGTTACCCAGGTCGATGCTGTCGTAAAGCCCCAGAAAGTGGTTGAGGTAGATCGTCGCCAATGCCACCCCGGCAAAGCTGCCGTCGGCATGATTGACCCGGCGCGACACAGTCATGATCCATTCGCCGCTGGAGCGACTCTTGATCGACGGACCGATGTGCGGGCCACGGTCAGGATGATCACGGTGGAAGATGAAGTATTCCCGGTCGGAGTTGTTGGCGCCCGGCACGTCCGCGCCATTGGAATTGGCGATCCAGCGTCCCTGCTCGTCGAACACGAACAGGCCATGGAGCTGGCTCAGCTCACCGCGCTGGGCGTTAAGCAAACGGTTCAGGCGCGGGAGTTGCGCCTGGTCGACACCTTCGTTTTCCAGACGGTCGACCAAGGCAAACAGCAGCGTGTCGGCTTGCTTGATCGAGGCTTGCGCCTGCGACGCGAGGGTCTGCGCCAGGTTAGACATGGCCACTTCGCTGTTGCGCAAATGGTACTGGCGGGAGTTCCAGCTCTCCCACAACGCAATCGCCGACATCGACACGCACACCGCCAACAGCAGAAAAACCGCGTACCGAACCTTGAGTGTTGACGCGACCTGCCCGACCACCGTCGGCGTGACAGGGCGAATGTGTTCAAGACGGTCATCTACAGACGGTTGCCCCATGACACTCCCTTAATCGTTATGACATGGCGAATTTTCCCGTCCGCCCTTCCACCGCCGCGCGGTGCATCCCTACGATAGGCGATTACTTCGGCGTCTGCTTCAACGCCTCAAGCCAGCGGGGGTCCAGCCGGGTCTGTTGGGTGTCGAGCCCCAACGCCTCCATCCGCTCTTTGTGCTGCTCCATTTCCCGCCACAATTGCCCGTGATCGCTGGAGTTCCCGTCCAGATCGTGCATCTGGGTCAAGCCCAGGTGGTAGAACCGCAGCAGCTTCATCGCCGTCGGATCGTCCAACGCCACCGCTGCCGTCACCTGGTGCATGACGTTGGTGACACTCATCAGGCTGCGCTTGAGCTGCCAGCCATACACCGCCGCTGCCATCCACGGCTGATGCCAGAACGTGCCGCGCATCAGCGCTGCCATCAGCAGCACCGCGACAAACACGCCACCGACATTGAACCGCAGATTGTCGCCACCCGGTTCGCCGAACACTGCCACGGCTGCGGTGGAGAGCACCATCGCCAGGGCGACGAAAATCAGGGCGATGATCACCGTGCTGCGCCGCGTCTGTTGTCGGTAGGTTTGGGCGTTCTGCGGCTGGATGTCGAACATCGCGTCGGGTTTCCTTGGGGCCATGGGCAAAAAGACTGGCGGGCATTATCGCCTCTGCGCGGGATTTAGCTATGCTGGGGCTCCTTTTCATCTTTTCATCGTCAAACGGGAAATGGCGATACCGTGCAGTTCGTGCCATCTTCTTTCTTGGATACACATTATTCGGATGCCATTTGCCAGAGCCTGTGTGAGTGACATCGTTTTAAGGATCATTGAATGACCCCACGCCATGTAATCAACGCCTCCGTCAGCCCAAAAGGCAGCCTGGAAACCCTCTCCCAACGCGAAGTGCAGCAACTGAGCGAAGCCGGTTCCGGCAGCACCTACACCCTCTTCCGCCAGTGCGCCCTGGCCATCCTCAACACCGGCGCCCACGTTGATAACGCCAAGACCATCCTCGAAGCCTACAAGGACTTCGAAATCCGCATTCACCAGCAGGACCGTGGCGTGCGCCTCGAACTGCTGAACGCCCCGGCCGACGCCTTCGTCGACGGCGAAATGATCGCCAGCACCCGCGAGATGCTGTTCAGCGCCCTGCGCGACATTGTCTACACCGAAAACGAACTCGACAGCCAACGCATCGACCTGAGCAATTCCCAGGGCATCAGCGACTACGTGTTCCACCTGTTGCGCAACGCCCGCACCCTGCGGCCCGGCATCGAGCCGAAGATCGTGGTGTGCTGGGGCGGCCACTCGATCAACACCGAAGAATACAAATACACCAAGAAGGTCGGCCACGAACTGGGCCTGCGCAGCCTCGACATCTGCACCGGCTGCGGTCCCGGCGTGATGAAAGGCCCGATGAAAGGCGCAACCATCGCCCACGCCAAGCAGCGCATCCATGGCGGTCGCTACCTCGGCTTGACCGAGCCGGGAATTATCGCCGCCGAAGCACCGAACCCGATCGTCAACGAACTGGTGATCCTGCCGGACATCGAGAAACGCCTGGAAGCCTTCGTGCGGGTCGGCCACGGCATCATCATTTTCCCCGGCGGCGCGGGCACGGCCGAAGAGTTCCTGTACCTGCTCGGCATCCTGATGCACCCGGACAACGAAGGCCTGCCGTTCCCGGTGATCCTCACCGGGCCGAAACACGCCGCGCCGTACCTTGAGCAACTGGACGCGTTCGTCGGCGCCACCCTGGGTGACGCGGCGAAGCAGCATTACGAGATCATCATCGACGACCCGGCCGAAGTCGCACGGCAGATGACGACTGGCCTCAAAGCGGTGAAGCAGTTCCGCCGCGAGCGCAACGATGCGTTCCACTTCAACTGGCTGCTGAAGATCGACGAAGGCTTCCAGCGCCCGTTCGATCCGACCCACGAAAACATGGCCAACCTGAAACTGAGCCGCAGCCTGCCACCCCACGAACTGGCCGCCAACCTGCGCCGCGCGTTCTCCGGCATCGTCGCCGGCAACGTCAAGGACAAGGGCATACGCCTGATCGAAGAACACGGGCCTTACCAGATCCGTGGCGATGCGGCGGTGATGAAACCGCTCGATCAACTGCTCAAGGCATTCGTTGCGCAACACCGGATGAAACTGCCGGGTGGCGCGGCATACGTGCCGTGTTATCAGGTCGTGGCATAACAAACCACCCCGCAACGCGGTGGTGAGTGGGCTCCCTGTGGGGGAGCCCCTTATGGCAAGTTGGCTCCCTGTGGTGAGTGGGCTCCTGTGCCAAGGGGACTCCTGTGGCAAGGGGGTTCCTGTGGCAAGGGGACTCCTGTGGCGAGGGGGCTTGCCCCCGTTGGGCTGCGAAGCGGCCCCAAAAAAATCTCGGCAACATCGCAGATTTACGACTGCTCCGCAGCCGAACGGGGGCAAGCCCCCTCGCCACAAGAACCCCTCACCACAGGATCCTCCTAACCACCGGTACTAACCCCCTTACAGGTGATCAGCATCCATCACCGCTTGGGCGAACGCCTGCGGATCTTCCTGCGGCAGGTTGTGGCCAATACCGCCGCTGACCAGCCGGTACTCGTATTTACCGGAAAAGCGCTTGGCATAATCCTCGGCCGCCGGGTGCGGCGCGCCGTTGGCATCGCCTTCCATGGTGATGGTCGGCACCGTAATGACCGGCACCGTTGCCAGCCGTTGCTCCAGCGCTTCGTATTGCGGTTCGCCCTGGACGATGCCCAGGCGCCAACGATAGTTGAACAGCGTAATCGCGACATGGTCCGGGTTGTCCAGAGCGACAGCGCTGCGATCAAACGTGGCGTCGTCGAAGGCCCATTTCGGCGAGGCCGTCTGCCAGATCAACTTGGCGAAGTCGTGGCGATTTTTTTCGTAGCCGGCCTGACCGCGTTCGGTCGCGAAGTAGAACTGATACCACCATTGCAACTCGGCCTTGGGCGGCAACGGGTTTTTGCCCGCCGCTTGATTGCCAATGAGGTAACCGCTCACCGAGACCAGCGCCTCGACCCGCTCCGGCCACAGCGCCGCGACGATGTCCGCCGAGCGTGCGCCCCAGTCGTAGCCGCCGAGCACTGCCTTCTTGATGTGGAGCGCGTCCATGAAGTCGACTACATCACTGGCCAGCGCAGCCGGCTGGCCGTTGCGCAGGGTCTTGTCCGACAGAAAATGCGTGTCGCCGTAGCCGCGGGCATACGGGATCAGCACACGGTAGCCCTTGGCCGCCAGTAACGGCGCCACGTCGCTGTAGCTGTGAATGTCGTAGGGCCAGCCGTGCAGCAGAATGACCACCGGGCCATCCGCCGGGCCGACCTCGGCGTACGCCACGTCCAGCAACCCGGCGTTGACATGTTTCAGCGGGCCCAGCGGGTCGGCCTTGAGGGTGGCGGCAACGGGCGCTGGCGTCGCGGCTTGCACATTCGCGGCGCCGAACGCTGCGAACTGCATCAGCGCGAAACCCAGCACCGTTAGGCCACCGAAACGGCGAAGACGAGCGTTGGTTGGTCTGCTCAACACATTCATGTTCATGGTGATGCCCCTGCAAGTCATTGACCGGTTGACGAGGCAAGTCATCTTGTCTCGATGGACCTATTCAATCGACCAGAGGTATCCGCCATGTGTCGTGAACCCTTGAAAGTGCGACGCAAGGTATCGAAACGGCCGCCAGATACACTGCGATACGCAGCGCCATGACCCCGCTAGAGGGCAACCGCCGCGCACGCAGAGCGGGGATCAATGCTCTTGATATCGACTATGCGCAAGGGTGTTTTTTCATCGCCGCGCTCCAGCACTAGAGTGGCCACATCTTCTTCCCCCACTCTGGAGCATCACCATGAAACGCATCATCGGCCTCACCTTTGCCCTGACCGTCCTTGGCGCCACCTCGGCCATCGCCGCACCCCACGCCAACGTCACCCAGCCGGCGACCTTGAACGTCAACACCGTCGGTATCGACACCGAGCACAAAGGCAGCGTCAACCTGCAACAGAACGCCGAACAAACCAAACTCTTCGTCGCGGAAAACCGTCCTGAGTTCGGTTCGAAGTATCAACGCATCGATGCTTGATGTGAGCCGTCTGAAACAAGCAACCCCGGGTCGATCCAATCGAACCGGGGTTTCTTTTGACTGGGCGCTTAACCCGCGAGCCGCGCCGCCAAGGCCTTGGCTTGACTCGCCACATCCGTCACCGCCGTGCTTTCCCACCACATGCCGCGTAATGGCGGCCCCATCGCGAACAAACGCTGGGCGACCTGTCCGTCGGCGTTCACCACCGCACCGTCCGCCGCTGCCGCAATCCCCAAGGCCAACGGCCCCGGCTGAATCATTCCGCGCGCCAGCAATTGCTGCGGTAACGGGCGAGCCACCCGGCGCCAGTCGTACTCGATGCCGCTGGAGTTGATCAACGCCGCACCGCTGACAACGGTGGTTTGTGCCTCCCCGCGCCGTCGAATGCGGATACTCACCTGACCGTCACCGGTCGATTCCAGCCCTTTGAACGACGCCGCCTGAATCCGCAGGCGCCCTTCGCCGTGCAACCGCGCCACCAGTTCCGCGCTCAACGGCGGCGAACGGTGATGATGACTTTCCCACCACGGCCGCACATGCCGCACAAACTGCCGGCGCTGCACGTCGGTTGCCTGATGCCACAAGCGACCGATGTGCGCCCGCACCGTATCGAGCGGCGCTTGCCAATCGATGCCCTGGGCGATGGCGTCTGCGCAATGCTTGCGCAGTTCACGCAGCAACTGCCTCGGGGTGCGAATGCGGTGGTCCTCGGCGAGAAAATCCACCCACACCGGCGGCTGGCGCCGTACATGCGGCAGCAAGCCATGCCGGGAAAACACTTCGATCGGCCCGCGATGCCCGGCCTGTTCCAGCGACACCACCGCATCGACCATGGTCAGGCCGGAACCGATGATCAGCACCGTCGACTGCGGATCGAGCGGCCGCATGGCCGCGATATCCCAAGGATCCAGCGCCGCCGCGTTCAGGCCGCTGGATTCGGTCTGCGGCGTGCGTGCGGCAGGAAACATCCCGGTCGCCAGCACCGCAAACGCGCCCTGCAAATGTTGCCCGTCACTCAAGGTCAGCCGCACCGAGTCATCGTTGGCCAGCAGATCGACCACTTCGGCGCGCACATGCTCGACGGTCGAGCCATTCACCGCGCCTGCCGCTTGCGCCTCGGCCAGCCGTTGCTGCACATACACACCGAACAATCCCCGGGGTGGGAACAGCTCGCTGATCGGCACGTGTTGCTGATCCGATTCGGGCCAGCCGCCGGCGGCGATGTGTTCGGTCAGCCATTGCGTCAAGTCGTCAGCGTTGTCCGGATCGACGCTCATGCGCGCCGCGTTGCCGTTCAGCGTATGGCCCAACTCGACCGCGCTGTAGGCCTCGCCGCGTCCCAGTTCAGCGCGCGGTTCGATCACCAGCACCGAGCGGCGGCCAGGCAAGCGCAACAATTGCGCCGCCAGCATCGCGCCGCTGAGGCCACCGCCGACGATCAGAATGTCCGCGTGACGGATGGCGTCGGTCGCCTGTCCGCGTGGGGTGTCAGTCATGGCGTTCTCACAGATCAGTGTTTACCCAGATAAAAATCATGCAGATCGCCCCGCGCCAGCCGTTCATTGCCGCTGCCGACAACACCACGCGTCCGGTATCCGGGACATCGGCGGTGGAGGCGTATCTGAGTGCCACCTTAATGTTTTGCTCGGCGATCAGGAAGCTCAGCTGTTCGTCGCGGTTAAGTTGGGGAGCCCATCGCCACTGTGGGAGCGGGCTTGCTCGCGAAAGCGGTCCGTCTGGCGACACTCATGCTGAATGTACCGGCCTCTTCGCGAGCAAGCCCGCTCCCACAGGGGTTGATTCAGGCTGTCGCGGCGGCCTGCTCCTGCTGGCGCAATGCCGCCAGATCCCGATATCCCGCCCCCGGATGAATTTCCGGCAAGCGCGGCCCTTGCCCGAACAGCTTCTCGCGCAAGGTCCCCCGCGCGTATTCGGTCTTGTACACCCCACGCTTCTGCAACTCCGGCACCAGCAACTCCACGGCGTCGATGAAGGTCTCGTGAGTCAGCGCATACGCCAGGTTGAAGCCATCGACATCCGTTTCCTCGACCCACTCCTGCAACAGATCGGCAACGGTTTCGGGGCTGCCGACAAACAACGGGCCAAAACCGCCGATGCCCACCCAGTCCGCCAATTCGTTGGGGGTCCAGACCTTGTTCGGGTCCGCCGTGGAAAACGCTTCCACCGCCGATTGAATCGCGTTGGTGTGCACGTGCTTGAGTGGCTCATCGGGTTTGAACTGGCTGAAATCAATCCCGGTCCAGCCCGAAATCAATGCCATCGCGCCTTCGTAACTGACCCAGGTTTTGTATTCCTCGAACTTGGCTTTGGCCTTGGCATCAGTCTCGCCAAGGATCACCGTCTGCAAGTTGAAAATCAGGATCTTCGACGGATCGCGCCCGGCTTCGGCCGCACGCCGGCGGATGTCGCTCACCGTTTTCTTCAGCAGCACCTTCGACGGCGACGCGACAAACACGCATTCGGCGTGCTCGGCGGCGAACTGCTTGCCGCGACTGGATGCGCCGGCCTGATACAGCACAGGCGTGCGCTGTGGCGACGGCTCACAGAGGTGAATGCCCGGCACCTGAAAATGCTTGCCGACGTGCTGGATCTCGTGAATTTTGCTTGGGTCGCTGAAGATCCGGCGTTCGCGGTCACGCAGGATCGCGCCCTCTTCCCAACTGCCTTCCCAGAGCTTGTAGCAGACCTCCAGGTATTCCTCGGCGAAGTCATAACGCGCGTCGTGTTCTGTCTGGTTTTTCTGGCCGAGGTTCTTCGCGCCGCTTTCCAGGTACGAGGTCACAATGTTCCAGCCCGCGCGGCCCTTGGTCAGGTGATCCAGCGTCGACAGGCGTCGGGCGAACGGGTACGGATGCTCGAATGACAGCGACGCGGTCAGGCCGAAACCCAGATGTTCAGTCACCAGCGCCATCGGCGGGATCAGTTGCAGCGGGTCGTTGACCGGCACCTGCGCCGCCTGGCGAATCGCCGCGTCGCCGTTGCCGTTGTAGACATCGTAGATACCGAGCACGTCGGCGATGAACAAGCCGTCGAACTTGCCCCGCTCAAGGATTTTCGCCAGGTCGGTCCAGTATTCGAGGTCTTTGTACTGCCACGAACGATCACGCGGATGCGCCCATAAACCCGGCGACTGGTGGCCGACGCAGTTCATGTCGAAGGCGTTGAGACGAATTTCACGGGCCATCAAACGGCTCCCTTGGTGGGGTTGGTGGAACGCGGGGAATGAATGCCGTTGAGGCGCAAGTTGCCGATCAGGTGATATGTCCAGAACTCGTCGAACGGCAGGCGGCGGTCACGGTCGCGCCCGTCGGCCTCAGTCGCAAAGCGTGCGGCGAGCGTATGGACGACGGCAATGGCCTCGGCCTGCGAGCGGATAACGTGGGCGGTGCTAGGGATGTTGGCAGAGGCTGTCATGGGCCGACTCCGGGGTTCTGGTGAATGCACCAGCGCTTTTGCAGGAGTCGTGCCTGAAACTAATGTCGTTTAGTTTCAATAAGTTGATGTGATATTCGAGAAACACTTGCAGCTTTAAAACAGCAAAGTGTCGAACCGGTGTTGATCGACAAACAGTTAGATCACCACGTTGCGCACAAAACGCGCCGCCACCAAACCGTCATTGCGATACGAGTGCGGCTGGTTGCTGGCAAACATGTAGAACTCACCGGCGGCAATTTCATGAGGCGTGTCGCCCAACATCAGCGTCAGGCAACCTTCGAACACAAAAATCTGCTCACTCCAGCCATCGGCATCCGGTTGCGACGGGTAGACCTCACCCGGTTGCAAGCACCATTCCCACTGCTCCACAGCCCGGGTGGCGGTGGCTTTGGACAGTAAAACGGCTTTGCTACCGGAGATTTTTCCGGCCCAGGCAACTTCGTTGATGCGACTCGGGTCACGGGCGTCCGGGGCCTGGATCAGATCGCTGAACGCCACGTCCAGCGCTTCGGCCACACGGTCCAGGGTGGTCAGGCTGACGTTTTTCTCGCCAGCTTCGATGGCCACCAGCATGCGGCGACTGACCCCGGACTTTTCAGCCAAAACCGTCTGGCTCATGTCGGCGGCGTGGCGCAGGCGCCGAACGTTCAGGCTGACGTGCTGGAGCACCGAAGCCCTTGGGGGAGAATCTTTGTGCACTATATTGCTCACTCGGTGGGGTTGGGCAGTATACTGCGCAACATTCGGCGCATTGTGCGTCGCCCTCAGGTAGCACGCAAGGTCATGAAGTCGGTGAACCCCCCTCAAACTTCCTCCCGATTCCCAAGATTGACCAAGGCCGAATGTGTGCTGGTGGTGATCACCATGGTCTGGGGCGGGACCTTTTTGCTGGTGCAGCACGCGATGACGGTCAGCGGACCGATGTTTTTCGTCGGTCTGCGCTTCGCCGCCGCGGCGAGTATCGTGGCGCTGTTCTCCTGGCGACATCTGCGGGAACTGACCTTGTTCGAACTCAAGGCCGGGGCCTTTATCGGCATGGCAATCATGCTCGGCTACGGTTTGCAGACCGTCGGGTTGCAGAGCATTCCCAGCAGCCAGTCGGCGTTTATTACCGCGTTGTACGTGCCCTTCGTGCCATTGCTGCAATGGCTGGTGCTGGGCCGGCGTCCGGGGTTGATGCCAAGCATCGGCATCATGCTGGCATTTACCGGGTTGATGCTGCTAACAGGGCCGGCGGGCGCGTCGTTCAATTTCAGTCCGGGTGAAATCGCCACGTTGATCAGCACCATCGCAATTGCCGCGGAAATCATCTTGATCGGCACCTATGCCGGTCAGGTGGATGTGCGACGGGTGACGGTGGTGCAACTGGCGACGACGTCAGTGCTGGCGTTTCTGATGGTGGTGCCGACGCAAGAAGCGATTCCGGACTTTTCCTGGTTCCTGCTCGCCAGCGCATTGGGGCTCGGCGCGGCCAGTGCGGCGATTCAGGTGGCGATGAACTGGGCGCAGAAGAGTGTTTCAGCGACCCGGGCGACGTTGATTTATGCGGGCGAGCCGGTGTGGGCCGGGATTGTCGGGCGAATCGCCGGGGAGCGGTTGCCAGCGATTGCATTGCTCGGGGCGGGGTTGATTGTGGCGGCGGTGATTGTCAGCGAGTTGAAGACCAAGGGTAAGGCTGCCGCGTCTGCGCAAGTGCTGGAGCGAGAAACCCAGGGATAGGCGCGGTTTTTATATTTATCGAGCGCTTTCGCGATCAGGCGCTCTCCCACCTTTGGAATGCGCGCCATGTGGGGGAGTGAAACAATGTGAATCAGTCTTTGCGCCTACCTTGTATGATCCTGCCACAGCTTGGCGTTTGGCGATCCGGGAACTGGCACGTATGATGCTTCACAAACTTCCGCAGATTAGAAGCCTATGTCCCTGATAGTTCTACTGCTTCTGCCTTTTATTGGCAGCTGTGTGGCGGCATTGCTGCCGCACAACGCGCGTAATACCGAATCGCTGCTGGCGGGGCTGGTTGCCCTGATCGGCACCCTTCAAGTGGCCCTCTTGTACCCGCAGATCGCCCATGGCGGCGTCATTCGCGAAGAGTTTCTCTGGTTGCCCAGCCTGGGCCTGAATTTCGTCCTGCGCATGGATGGCTTCGCCTGGCTGTTCTCGATGCTGGTGCTGGGCATCGGCGCACTGGTCTCTTTATACGCTCGCTATTACATGTCGCCGGACGATCCGGTGCCGCGTTTCTTCGCGTTTTTCCTGGCATTCATGGGCGCAATGCTCGGGCTGGTGATCTCCGGCAACCTGATCCAGATCGTGTTTTTCTGGGAACTGACCAGCCTCTTTTCCTTCCTGTTGATCGGTTATTGGCACCACCGCGCCGATGCGCGGCGCGGCGCCTATATGGCGTTGATGGTCACCGGGGCGGGCGGTTTGTGTTTGCTGGCGGGGGTCATGCTGCTCGGCCATGTGGTCGGCAGCTATGACCTGGACAAGGTCCTGGCCGCCGGCAATCTGATTCGCGCCCATGCCCTCTACCCTGTTTTGCTGCCACTGATTCTGATCGGCGCCTTGAGCAAAAGCGCGCAATTCCCCTTTCACTTCTGGTTGCCCCACGCCATGGCGGCACCGACACCGGTTTCGGCTTACTTGCACTCGGCCACCATGGTCAAAGCCGGGGTGTTCCTGCTCGCTCGGCTGTGGCCTTCACTGTCCGGCAGCGAGGAATGGTTCTACATCGTCAGCGGCGCCGGCGCGTGCACGCTGTTGCTCGGCGCGTACTGCGCAATGTTCCAGAACGACCTCAAGGGCCTGCTCGCCTATTCGACCATCAGCCATCTCGGCCTGATCACCTTGCTACTGGGCCTGAACAGTCCTTTGGCAGCCGTGGCTGCGGTGTTTCACATCCTCAACCACGCCACGTTCAAGGCTTCGCTGTTCATGGCCGCCGGGATCATCGACCACGAAAGCGGCACCCGCGACATCCGCAAGCTCAGCGGTCTGTTCAAACTGATTCCGTTCACCGCGACCCTGGCGATGGTCGCCAGTGCCTCGATGGCCGGCGTGCCGCTGCTCAACGGCTTCCTGTCGAAGGAAATGTTCTTCGCCGAGACCGTGTTCATCAACGCCACGGCCTGGGTCGAGATGACCCTGCCCATCGTGGCGACCATTGCCGGCACGTTCAGCGTCGCTTACTCACTGCGTTTCACAGTCGATGTGTTCTTCGGTCCGACCGCCACCGACCTGCCGCACACCCCACATGAACCGCCACGCTGGATGCGGGCCCCGGTGGAATTGCTGGTGTTCACCTGCCTGCTCGTCGGGATCTTCCCGGCCCAAGTGGTCGGCCCCTTGCTGGCCGCCGCCGCACTGCCGGTCGTTGGCGGGACCCTGCCGGAATACAGCCTGGCGATCTGGCACGGTCTGAACGCGCCGATGATCATGAGCCTGATCGCCATGTCCGGCGGCATCATCCTTTATCTGCTGCTGCGCAATCAGCTCAAGCGGGGCCGCTTCAAATACCCACCGATCATTGGCCGGCTCAACGGCAAGCGCCTGTTCGAGCGCAGCCTGGTGATCATGATGCGCCTGGCGCGCCGCATCGAGCGACGGCTCAGCACTCGGCGCCTGCAAGCCCAGTTATTCCTGGTGGTACTCGCCGCCGTGCTGGCAGGGCTGATCCCGATGCTGCACAGCAGCGTGAGCTGGGGCGACCGGCCGAAGATTCCGGGTTCTATCGTGTTCGTCACTCTCTGGCTGCTGGCGATTGCCTGTGCCCTGGGCGCGGCGTGGCAGGCCAAGTATCACCGTCTCGCCGCCCTGACGATGGTCAGCGTCTGCGGGCTGATGACGTGCGTGACGTTTGTCTGGTTCTCGGCGCCAGACCTGGCGCTGACGCAACTGGTGGTCGAAGTGGTGACCACGGTGCTGATCCTGCTGGGCCTGCGCTGGTTGCCGCGAAGGATCGAAGAGGTGTCGCCGCTGCCGAGTTCGTTGCGCAAGGCACGCATCCGGCGCATCCGCGACTTGTTGCTGTCGACCGCGGTCGGCGGCGGCATGGCGTTGTTGTCCTACTCGATGCTGACACGCCAGACACCCAACGACATTTCCTCGTTCTACTTAAGCCGCGCCCTGCCTGAAGGCGGCGGCAGCAACGTGGTCAACGTGATGCTGGTGGATTTCCGCGGCTTCGACACCCTCGGTGAAATCACTGTGCTGGTGGCTGTGGCGCTGACCGTGTTCGCCCTGCTGCGACGCTTTCGCCCGCCCAAAGAAAGCCTGCAACTGCCGGCCCAACAGCGCTTGCTGGCGCCCGACGTGGTCACCGACCTGGTCAACCCGCGTCATGCCAGCGATACCGCGCTGGGCTTCATGATGGTCCCGGCGGTGCTGGTGCGCCTGCTGCTGCCGATCGCGTTCGTGGTGTCGTTCTACCTGTTCATGCGCGGGCACAATCAGCCGGGCGGCGGTTTCGTGGCGGGCCTGGTGATGTCGGTGGCGTTCATCCTGCAATACATGGTCGCCGGCACACAGTGGGTCGAGGCGCAAATGAGCCTGCGACCGCTGCGCTGGATGGGCACAGGGCTGCTGTGCGCCATCTCCACCGGGCTCGGGGCGATGGCGGTCGGTTATCCGTTCCTGACTACGCACACCTGGCACCTCGACGTGCCGCTGCTGGGCGACATTCACGTCGCCAGCGCCTTGTTCTTTGACGTTGGCGTGTATGCCGTGGTGGTCGGTTCGACGTTGTTGATCCTCACCGCCCTCGCCCACCAATCGGTACGCGGCCACAAAACCGCGGCCCAGCCCAAATCCGTTGCCGCCAAAGGAGCCGTCTGATGGAAGAAGTCATCGCTATCGCCATCGGTGTGCTCGCTGCGTCCGGCGTATGGCTGGTCCTGCGACCACGGACCTTCCAGGTGGTCATGGGCCTGTGCCTGCTGTCGTACGGCGTCAATCTGTTCATCTTCAGCATGGGCAGTCTGTTTATCGGCAAGGAGCCGATCATCAAGGACGGCGTGCCGCAGGACTTGCTGCATTACACCGATCCCCTGCCGCAGGCGCTGGTGCTGACCGCCATCGTGATCAGCTTCGCCATGACCGCGTTGTTTCTTGTCGTATTGCTCGCCTCGCGAGGCTTGACCGGCACCGACCATGTGGACGGCCGGGAGCCTAAAGAATGAATGCGATGACGCACCTGATCGCCGCACCGATTCTGCTGCCGCTGTTGACCGCCGCGATCATGCTGATGCTGGGCGAGAAACATCGCCCGCTGAAGGCCAGGATCAACCTGTTCTCCAGCCTGATGGGCCTGGGTATTTCCGTCGCGCTGCTGCAATGGACGCAAACCACCGGCGTGCCCGGCTCGATCGGCGTGTACCTGCCCGGCAACTGGCAGGTGCCGTTTGGTATGGTGCTGGTGGTGGATCGACTGTCGGCGTTGATGCTGGTGCTGACCGGGATCATCGGCGTCAGCGCCTTGCTGTTCGCCATGGCGCGCTGGGACGGGGCTGGTTCGAGTTTTCACGCGCTGTTCCAGATTCAACTGATGGGCCTGTATGGCGCGTTCCTGACGGCTGACCTGTTCAACCTGTTCGTGTTCTTTGAAGTGCTGCTGGCGGCGTCGTACGGCTTGATGCTTCACGGCTCGGGCCGGGCGCGGGTATCGGCGGGGTTGCATTACATCTCGATCAACCTGCTCGCGTCCTCGCTGTTCCTGATTGGCGCGGCGCTGATCTACGGCGTCACCGGCACCTTGAACATGGCGGATCTGGCGCTGAAAATCCCGCTGGTGCCGGAAGCGGATCGCGGTTTGTTGCATGCCGGCGCGGGCATTCTCGCGGTGGCGTTCCTGGCCAAGGCCGGGATGTGGCCGCTGAACTTCTGGCTGGCGCCGGCCTATTCTTCGGCCAGCGCGCCCGTGGCGGCGATGTTCGCGATCATGACCAAGGTCGGCGTCTACACCTTGCTGCGGTTGTGGACGCTGCTGTTCTCCGGACAGGCCGGCGCATCGGCCTACTTCGGCGGCGAATGGCTGATCTACGGCGGCATGGCGACCATCGTTTGCGCGGCAGTGGCGATTCTTGCCGCTCAACGCCTGGAGCGCCTGGCCAGCCTGAGCATTCTGGTGTCGGCCGGCATCCTGCTGTCGGCCATCGGTTTCGCCCAGCCGAACCTGATCGGCGCGGCGCTGTTTTATCTGGTCAGTTCAACGCTGGCGCTGAGCGCGCTGTTCCTGTTGTCCGAGTTGATCGAGCGCTCACGCTCGGCCAATGAGCTGCCGTTGTTCGATGACGGTGACCTGTTGCCGCGTCCGATGGAGTCGCTGCAACCGCCCAAAGGCATCAACCTCGATGACGAACAGAACGCCGTGGTCGGCCAGGTCATCCCGTGGACCATGGCCTTCCTCGGCTTGAGTTTCATTGCTTGCGCGCTGCTGATTATCGGCATGCCGCCGCTGTCCGGATTTATCGGCAAGCTCGGTTTGCTGCACGCCCTGCTCAACCCGCTGGGCCTCGGGACGGGCGCTGATGAACCGGTGTCGAACGCGGCGTGGGGCTTGCTGGCATTGTTGATTCTGTCGGGGCTGGCGTCGCTGGTCGCGTTCTCGCGCATGGGTATCCAGCGTTTCTGGACCCCGCAGGAGCGCCCTTCGCCGTTGCTGCGCCGCTTTGAATGCGTACCGATCATTGCATTGCTGGGCCTGAGCATTTTGCTGACGTTCAAGGCCGAACCGCTGCTGCGCTTTACCCAGGCGACCGCGGACGCCTTGAACAATCCGCAGCAGTACGTGATGGCGGTGCTGGGCACTCGAGTCGTGCCCAGCCCTGAATCGCGCGCAGCGCTGCTGGAGGTGCATCCATGAAGCGATTGTTTCCGGCACCCTGGTTGTCACTGGCGCTGTGGCTGCTGTGGTTGGTGCTGAACCTGTCGATCAGCCCCGGCAATCTGCTGCTTGGCGCGATATTGGGGATGTGTGCGCCGTTGATGATGCGCAAGCTGCGACCATTGCCGATCCGTATCCGCCGGCCCGGTGTGATCTTGCGATTGTTCTTCCTGGTCGGTCGTGACGTGGTGATCTCGAACCTGGTCGTAGCCTGGGGCGTACTCAACGCGGGCCGACGTCCGCCGCGTTCGGCGTTTATCAAGGTGCCGCTGGATCTGCGTGACGCCAATGGCCTGGCCGCGCTGTCGATGATCACGACGGTGGTGCCCGGCACGGTGTGGTCGGAACTGGCGCTGGATCGCAGCATTCTGCTGCTGCACGTTTTCGATCTGGATGACGAAGCGCAGTTCATCCAGCACTTCAAGGCGACGTACGAACGCCCGTTGATGGAGATCTTCGAATGAGCGCCTTGCTGTCGAACGCAATCTTGCTGAGCCTGTTCATTTTTTCCCTGGCGATGATTCTGACGCTGATTCGCCTGTTCAAGGGGCCGTCGGCCCAGGACCGGGTTCTGGCGCTGGATTATCTGTACATCATCGCGATGCTGATGATGCTGACCCTGGGCATTCGTTATGCCAGTGACACCTACTTCGAAGCGGCGCTGCTGATCGCGCTGTTCGGTTTTGTCGGCTCGTTTGCCCTGGCCAAATTCCTGCTGCGTGGCGAGGTGATCGAATGAACGCGGAACTGTCTGTGTGGGTGGAAATCCCGGTGGCAATCCTGCTGGTGCTCAGCGGCCTGTTTGCACTGATCGGCGCAGTCGGGCTGGTGCGGATGAAGGACTATTTTCAGCGCATGCACCCGCCGGCATTAGCCTCGACGCTGGGCGCCTGGTGCGTGGCGCTGGCGTCGATCATTTACTTTTCGGCGCTCAAATCCTCGCCGGTATTGCATGCCTGGCTGATTCCGATCCTGTTGTCGATCACGGTGCCGGTGACCACATTGCTGCTGGCACGGGCGGCACTGTTTCGCAAACGCATGGCCGGCGATGATGTGCCGGCGGAAGTGAGTAGCCGCAGGACTGAGAATCAGGGTTGATTTCCAAGGTTTGTGGTAGTCGAACCGGCCGCGAAACGCGATTGCGTGGGCGGCTCAGATCCAGGCCACTGCCAACAACCCGGCCCCCAACAGCACACACAATGGCGAATACGCCCAGGTATCCAGTCGGGCAAACTTAGAGTCCTTGACCTGTTTGAAAAACCCAACGAGGTTCGAATCGCCAATTGCCCGGGCGAACATCAGCATCGCAATCGCGCTGATCACCCATTGCAGCGACCAGTGATGCACCGTGGGCAAATACAGCCCCACCCGCAAACACACCAGCATCGCAATCAGCAGCAACCCGACCGCCACTAACAGCGTGGCAAAACCCGACGGTTTAAACGCCGGCTGCGACTCCCCGCCGTCTTCCCTGGGGACGCGTGGCACCGCTGCGTCGCTGCCCAATTTTCCGCCAGCCGCCCAATACAGGTGAACGAGGCTGATCAACAGGAAAATTGCGGCAATCCATTGCGCGACCAATAGGCTCATATTCAGACATCCTGCGTGAAATGTTGCCGAAGGATGAACTTCCTTGAGGGTTTTTGTAAGCGCAAATGTCATTGATGCGGATCAGAGTCGTCATGCCGTCGTGCACGCGTTCGCCATGTTCCTCCGTTACAGGCTCGACCGGCACACCGACTTCACCGGCCAGATACCCTCCCCGCGCCGATGCACCGCCTACCACCTGAGTAACGTTGCGGGTCAGTTCTGAAGAGTAAACGCTTCGCAAGCAAGCCCATTTCCACAGTTGAACGCGAACTACTGTCGGAGCGGGCTTGCTCGCGAAGACGGCATCAACGTTGCCGCATCATTGAAGACTTGCGCTGACTTTATCCGCCACTTCCTTCGGCACCCACGCTTGCCACACGTCCGGATGCGCCTTCATGAACGCCTCCGCTGCCTGGCGTGGCGCCGTGTGTTTTTCACTCATGTCAGCCAGCGCCTTGTTCAACGGGCCAATCGGTAAATCGACCTTGCTGAAGAAATCGGTGATCTGCGGATACTGCTTCTGGAAAGGCGCGGACACGCCAATGGACAACTTCGAGGCCAGGGAACGGGTTGGCCTGGGATTAGGATTATCGGCGTCGGTCAGGGTTTTCCAGGCTTCGGCGTCGAAGGGCGGCTCTTCCAGCTGAACGAGCTTGAAGCGGCCGAGCAACGGCGTCGGCGACCAGTAATAAAACAGAATGGGCTTGCCGCGACGAATCGAAGAACTGATCTCCGCATCCAGTGCCGCCCCCGAACCGCTGCGGAAATTCACGTAGCTGTCGTTCAAGCCATAGGCGGTGAGCTTCTGCTTGTTCACCACTTCCGACGTCCAGCCGATAGGGCTGTTGAGGAAGCGGCCCTTGCCCGGGCTTTCGGGGTCGCTGAACACGTCTTTGTATCTGGGCAGGTCGGTGACACTCTTGAGGCCCGGCGCCAGCGGCCTGATGCCCTTGGCCGGATCGCCTTTGATCACGTATTCCGGCACCCACCAACCCTCGGTTGCGCCCTTGACCGTGTCACCCAGGCTCACCACTTTGCCTTCCGCCTCGGCCTTGACCCACACCGGACTGCGGCCTGCCCATTCTTCGCCAATGACCTGAATGTCATTGTTGGCCAGTGCGGTCTCCAGGGTGATGGTCGTCCCCGGCAAGGTATCGGTTGGCAGCCCGTAGCCCTTCTCGACGATGATCCGCAGGATATCGGTGATCAGGCTGCCGCTTTCCCAATTCAGGTCGGCGAAGTGGATCGGCGCCTGGGCAGCCGATGCCGGGACAGGCGAACCCAACAAACCGAAGGTGGCCACGGAGGCAGCCAGCAACCGTCGAAATCCTTTCATGCTTTTGCACCTCGTGCTGTTCACAGCAATAGCAGGATGGCCTGGCGACGAAGACCGCAAGCCTCTGAATACTCAGTCAACTGACTGTAGTAGAGGTTCCTGCTTTCGAGGGGGGCGAATCAATTTTCGGAAATTTCCTGCAAACGGGCCAACTCTCGTCTGACCATGCTCGCGTACGCTGCCGGCTGCAGCGTGTAAATCTGTGCCGCGACCCAACTCAGCCACGCCCTTTGCAAAACCGCTTTCTGCTCGAACAAACGCAGGGCTTCAGTGCGCGCACTGGCCTGGTTCTGTTCGTGAAAATCGGCGCGGGTCAGGCTCATTACTCGCTGGCCTTGAAGGTCACCAATTCGCCTTTTCGCCATTTGGCGGCTTTGGCCGTCACGGCTTTCAGGGTTTTGGTCAGGCCTTCCTGCAATTGTTGATGGGCAGCGAACACCATCACCACGCTATGGCCTTCCTTGAACACAATTGCCTGGCCCTCGGCGGCGGTGACAAAAGCATAATCGCCCAACCCGTACACCGTCAGTTTGATTTCGCGGAACTTGATGTCCAGCTTGCCGCCTTCACGGCTGGGCAGCACCGAGGCACTGAAATGATCACCCACCTTGAGTTTGAGCCCTGGTTTGTCATCAACGACCAGTGCCTCTTCGGTGTCGATCTCGGCAATGTAAATGCCTTCGGCGTTCTGTTCGGTGATGTAGACGAAGCGTGACTGGAACTGTTTGACGAGCTTTGCGCGCAAATCACCCAGCACGAACAAAGCATGCATATCGAGATTACTTACTGCCAAGGAAACATCCCCACATCTGAAATTGGTACCGCGCGCAGAAAAAGCGCCCAGCAAAAAAACCGGCCATGCCGACAGTGTTGCAAAAAGACCCGGGTTGAAATCCTGTAACGAGCAGAGCGCTCGTCCATCGCGATGTCAGTGAGATTACTGGAATAACACTCGCGCCGTCCTCCCTGAAGGTCGTCAGATGTTGAAGGAAAACGCCCTTCTCACCGACAGAGAAAACCGGACTGCCAACTTTAGGGAAAATTCTCTTTAAAAAAAGCACTTTTCCGACATATCGCCCATAAAAAATTGCTTTAGATGGACGCCAATCGCCAGACGATGTCGACGATTCTAGAGCAGCCCTGCTCGCCGCGACCAGCCAAAAACACGTACGCACGTCGGCAAAACCACGAAAAGGATTTCATATGTGCACGATGACACACTTTGCAACTCCCCCGGCACCGCACTCGGATAACACTTCGATGGTATGTCCGCCAGCGTTTCAATACCTTCAGCTCGCCAGCGAACACGCGGTTCGCCCGAGGTTTCAGGTGGTTCCGGCGGGCAACGCGTTCTTCCACATCAAGGAAACGTCTACAGGTCGTGTCAGAGGTTTTCGCGCCAACCACAACGAAGCCTGCGTCCTCGCCCGCGCGTTGGAGTCGCGTCACTGATACGAACGGCCAACAGACGTTTCGTCACGCCGACGACTTAACTCAGCCGTCGGCGGGCAACTACTGCCATACTGGCCGGCCAATGAAACCCGTCCCAAAGCCGGACGCGTTCCATACAACACAATATTTCCAAGGAAAGGCGGCTACGTGACGGAATTTGATATCGGTGAATTTTTTATCCGGGGCGAAGCCAGAGAAGTCGATGGCGAATTCCAGGCAGTCATTGTCATGCGTGCAAAACCACCGTTGACCGCCATCACCTATCACCAGGTCGAAAAGGACCGCTGGTTCAAAACCTCGGAAGTTGCTGACATTGCCGCCAAGGAAGCCGCGCAGGCCCTGAAGCTTGCGGTCGATGACGGTGCGCTTAAAGCTTGACCGTCAGGTTTAGCGTCTATGCTCATTTCTGCTTTTGCACATCGCTATCGAACTCCTGAAGCGCGGCTGCCTCAGATGCAATGAAGCCGCACTCAGACCTCGTACACAACGCGACCCGCAAGGAGATGAAGATGGATGCACCTATACATGACCTCAAAGGCTTGTTCGACCAACTCGGTCTGGACTCCAGCGAAAAGGCCATCGACGATTTCATTGCCAGCCATTCACCTCTGGCCGACGACAAGAAGCTGATCGACGCTGATTTCTGGACCCCGCAACAAGCCGGTTTCCTCAAGGAACAACTGCGTGAAGATGCGGATTGGGCACGTGTGGTCGATGACCTGAACCTGCGCATGCACCAGGTTCACTGAGCCCACCCCATCAATGCAGGCTGTCCTGGGTTGCGGCATGCAGTTGCGCCAACCAGGCCGCCCTGCACGCTTCGGCCAGCAACGACCCCGCACCGCTTCGTTGCTCGCCACCTGGCCAATGCGCCCTGTCAGCGAGGCGCTTGCGGCTTGTAACCCAGGCGCAAACCGCCCCAATGCCGCCCCTTGAGCATGATCGGCACCGAAAGGTCGTGCATCAGCTCACCGGTGTCACGGGTATACGTCTGCAATAACACCGGTTGTTGATGGCTACCGCAGCGGATGCCGGTGCGGTCGGCAAACTTGCGCTTGGTGCGATTCTGCACGGCATCGACTTGGGCATCGCCGGTCAGCGGTTGACTGAACACGGTGTTGTGAGTCGGTACATAACCTTGCTGCGTGCAGGCGATGGCAAATACCAATCCCTCATGGCGCGGCAGCAACGGCTCCTGAATCGCTGGCAACACCTGATCGGTGTATCGATCGAAACGTGTCTGAAACTTGGCCGGGCTGGTGTTGGCAATCGCCTGGTAATGACGGTCAAACAGGTCATCAAGGCTGACGCGCCCCGCGTCGATGTCCGCTTCGAAGCGTGCGGCAATCTGACTCGCGCCTTCGCGGGCCAGGTCGTAGACCCGTTGGTGATAGTCATCCAGCCCGACTTCGGCAAGGCGTTCACTGATGGTTTCGGCCTGCCCCTCCATCTGCACCGCCGCTTGCGCCAACTGCCGGGTTTGCTGATCGCTGACCGCCAGATCGCTGCGCATCTGCTCGATGGCGTGAAACAAGCTATCGAGTTGCTCGCGATTGTTATCGGCGCCCTTGGCGATTTCACCCACCTGCTGTTCGACCCCAGCCGCCAGTCGCGCAATATTTTCCAGATGCTGGCCGGTGTGCTCGACCTGCCCCACCCCCACGTCGAGGTCGCTGGACAGTTGGCGGATCTGCTCCACTACCTGCGCAGTACGCTGCTGGATATCGGCCACCATCTCGCCGACTTCGCCGGTCGCCGTGGCCGTGCGCGCCGCCAGGCCACGCACCTCGTCGGCCACCACCGCAAACCCGCGCCCGTGTTCCCCGGCCCGCGCCGCTTCAATCGCAGCGTTCAAGGCCAACAGATTGGTCTGGCTGGCGATGGACTGAATCACCAGCGTCACTCGCTGGATATCGTCACTGCGCAGGCTCAGCGCTTCGATCAGCTCGCGACTGCTGCTGGCCCGCAGGCTGAGCTGGTGCATGCGCGCAATCGATTCGACCAGCTCCGTGCGCCCTGCCGCGCTGCTTTGATGAGCTTCACTGGCTGCGCCGAGGGCTTCGCGGCTGAGCTTGGAGGTGGCTTGTTCCGTGGCAATCATCACTTCGGCATTGCTGACGATCTGCGCGGCGGCAGCGAGTTGCGATTGCAGTTTGTCGGCCAGTTGTTTGACCGAAAACGCAACGCCAGCCGCCGACAAGGCGTTGTGACTGGTGGTGTAGGAAAGATCGCGGGTGAGTTCGGCGATTGCGCTGGAGGTATCAGCCGGGCGCGCCTCAGGCGAGACACGCGAACGCAGGCGCGGCAACCAGATAATCAGCACCGCCGCCGGCAGGCCAAGGTAAAGCGACCAGCCCCCCAGCGACATGCCACACAGCAAGAGCACCAGGGCGATGCTCTGCAAGGTCGGCGTCAGCCAGCGGGTTTTCGGCATTGGCGCTGGTACGGGCACTGCCCCAACCAGAGATCCGTCTCTCGTCATCTTCGTCACCCCACGTTGCTTCTAATTATTGTCTCGGCATTAGACGCCACTATCAGGCCATTATCCATGGTCCATTAGTCGGAGACGTTGCACAGATCAATAGAAGGTCGGGCGCTTTTTCACAGACGAAAAAAAGCATCGCGGGCAAGCCTTGCTCCTTCAAAAGAGGAGTCGGGCTTGCCCGCGATGCAGGCGTTACGCAATCAGGCCTGACGCTGGTGCTTGTCGATCTGTTCGTGACGCTCTTGAGCTTCGATGCAGTACTTGGTGGTCGGGCTGATCAGCAGGCGCTTCAGGCCGATCGCCTCGCCGCTGTCATCGCACCAGCCGAAGCTGTCTTCCTTGATGCGTTCCAGGGCCTGTTCCAACTGAGGCAGCATGCGCTGGTCGCGATCGATCGCGTTTACCAGCCAGGTGCGCTCTTCTTCGACAGAAGCGGCGTCGGCCGGATCGGCTGGCGTGTCCAGGCTCTCGATGGCGATGCGGTTCTGTTCGATGCGCTCATGGGTTTCGACTTTCATGTTCTGCAACAGCTCGAAGAAAAAAGCATGTTGCTCGGCATTCATGTAGTCATCCGCCGGCATGGCCAGCAACTTGTCCTTTGTCATTGATATCTCTATAAAAAAACGTGCATTAAGGCGAATTAGGGAGCGTTCCGGTTGACCTGGTTCGGCCATCGGAAGGGCGCCGTCCATTCCAGGCGCCACCCGGCACTCAATTTACGAGGGGCGGCAGTCTAAGGCCGACTTGAGGCCTCTGCAATTGAAAAGACAGCGAATTTGTCCGACAACGCTTCGAAAGTGCTCTATGGCAGCCTTTGCTGTGGTTATCGGAGTGCGTTTATAGCAAGAAATTCAATCAGGCGGCTGTATATAGAAGACAAACGGCTTCGCCAGTGGGCCGGGCGCCGCAGATTTGCCATCGTCCGCCCTGTAGACTGCGCGCAGCCCACCTGTTGTCAGGGCAAGACACAATGAATCTTGCCTATAAGAATAAGCCAGAAGGATCACTTATGCCCCACACCGATCAGCCGGCTACCACCGAGCGCACGCCCGAGAGCGACCTCCAAAGCCCCCCGATCAATGCCGAACGCCTGCTGCAACTGATCACCCATGAATACGAAAGCCTGCCACGCCAGCTCAAACGCATCGCCAGCTACATGAGCCAGCAGAGTGACCGGATCATGGTCGACCGCATCAGCGACATCGCCCGCGAGTGTGAAGTGCACCCTTCGGCCATCGTGCGCTTCTCCCAGCGTTTCGGGTTTAGCGGTTTCAGCGAGATGCAGGCGTTGTTTCGCGAGGCGTACACGCACAAAACCACGCCAGTGCAGAATTACCAGCAGCGCATTCGCAGCATGATCGCCAGCAAGTCGCCGGCCATCGGCGGCGATCTGGCGCGCGAGTGCATCAGTGCAACCCTGTCGGGGATCGAGCGGTTGGGACGAGAGCTCGACGACCAGGCGTTCGACAAGGCCGTGGAGCTGGTGGTCAACGCCGACAACATCTATGTGATCGGCGTGCGCCGTTCGTTCGCGGTCGCGGATTACCTGGTGTACAACCTGCAACACACTCAAAAACGCATCCACCTGGTCTCGGGCCTCGGTGGCAGTTACCGCGAGCAGATGCGCAGCGTGCGCGGCAATGACCTGGTGATCGCGATCAGCTTCACGCCATACGCCAAGGAAACGCAGCACTGCCTGCGCATCGCCCGGCAGCAACAGGCGCATACCTTGATCATCACCGACAGCAACCTGTCGCCGCTGGCCAAACGCGCCAACGCCGTGTTGCTGGTCAATGAAGGCAGTTCGTTTGCATTCCGCTCCTTGAGTGCGACGTTGTGCCTGTGCCAGGCATTATTTATCGCCGTCGCCTCGCGACTGGAACTGAACGTTGACGAGATTCACGAGCAAGCGGGTTTCGAGGACTGATGCCCCGTTTGCAGGCGGCAGAACCTCAGCTAAGGTAGCTCGTCCCGACATGGACATCTGAAGGAGCGGTTCAATGAAGCTGATCGGCATGCTGGATTCGCCTTACGTGCGGCGCGTCGCTATTTGCGCCAAATACCTGGGCATCGACCTTGAGCACGAATCGGTGTCGGTGTTCCGCCACTTCGAGCAATTCCAGCAAATCAACCCGGTGGTCAAGGCGCCCACGCTGGTGCTGGACGACGGCGATGTGTTGATGGACTCGACGCTGATCATCGATTACCTCCAGGCCCTCGCCGGGCCAGCCAACCGCTTGATGCCCAGCGATCCCAAACAACGCTTGCGCAGCCTGCGCGTGATTGGCCTTGCGTTGGCCGCCTGCGAAAAATCGGTGCAGCTTTATTACGAGCGCAACCTGCGTCCGGCCGAAATTCAATACCAACCCTGGGTGGAGCGGGTCGAAGGCCAATTGGCGGCGGCTTACTCAGCACTTGAGCGCGAGCTGGAAAAGCAGCCTCTGGCGAACGGCGCCTCGATCGCTCAAGACGGCATCAGCGTCGCTATCGCCTGGAGCTTCACCCATCTGGTCGTGCCGGATCAGGTCGATGCCGAGCGCTTCCCGCACATCGCTCAATTCACCGCGCAGGCGGAAAAGCTTGAGGCGTTCATCAACACCCCGATAACCTGAGCGGCCTCCTCGAACGGACCCGACCATGACCGCTGCCGAACAACCTGCCCCGGCGCTGAAGGAAATCTTCAACGCCGAGCGCCTCAAGCACATCGCGGCCGAGATGACTGCGGTTTACCCGCCATTCAACGCCAAAGCCTTCCTCAAAATGGCCAACGACGGCCTCGACGAGTTGTCGATCATGCAGCGCATGGCCCGGGTCAGCGAGTGCCTGCACGCGGTGCTGCCGCTGGACTATGACGAGTCGCTCATCGTGTTGCGCGCCCTCGCCCCTCGCTTGAACAGCGGTTTCGTCAGCATCTCGCTGCCCCACTACGTGGCGATGTATGGCGCGCATGATTTCGAGCAATCGATGGCGGCGCTCAAATACTTCACCGCGTTCGGCTCTGCGGAGTTTGCGATCCGGTACTTTCTGCGCAGCGACCTGAAGCGTTCGCTGGCGCTGATGCAGCAATGGTCGCGGGATGACAACGAACACGTACGGCGCTTGGCCAGCGAAGGCAGCCGCCCGCGCCTGCCGTGGTCGTTTCGACTGGAGCAGATTCAGCGCGACCCGACACTCGCCGCCAGCATCCTCGACAACCTCAAGGCCGACGAAAGCCTTTACGTACGCAAGTCCGTGGCCAATCACCTCAACGACATCACCAAGGACCACCCCGACTGGGTGCTGGACCTGATCGAAGGCTGGTCGCTGGAAAACAAACACACCGCGTGGATTGCCAAGCATGCGCTGCGCAGTTTGATCAAACAGGGCAATCAGCGGGCACTGGCGATCATTGGCGCGAGTGGCAAGGCCGAGGTCGAGATTGTCGGGCTCAAGGTCGAGCCGGCGGTGATTCGTCTGGGGGAGAAAATCAATCTGTCGTTCACCGTGAAATCCACGGTGCCGGGCAGTCAGCGACTGGTGATCGACTATGCGATCGATTACGTCAAGGCCAATGGCGGCACGTCGGCGAAGGTGTTCAAGCTCAAAGCCTTGACGTTGCCCGGCCATGCGCAAGACTTCGTCAGCCGAGGGCAGCAGATCAAGGAGTTGACCACTCGCAAGCACTATCTGGGGGTGCATGCCGTGCACATTTTGGTAAACGGCGAACGCCTGGCCAGCACCTCATTCGAAATCCTCGCGTGACGTGCCGCGCGCGGCGGCGTCCGTTTCGGACAGATGGAAGGGCTTGCGACAAGCACCGATTGACCAGAAGCGGTCAGTGACCCTATCCGTAAAGGCTGCCGCGACAACCTTCAGCTTCCCGAAAACCTGTCCCGACTATTCGTTAAGTGCAGGACCATGGCAGCCCGAGCCGCATCGGGATCTTGCCGCTTGATGGCGTTGAATATCGCTTCGTGCTCCAGATTCGCCAAATACCCCAGTTGCGAAAAGTCCGCGCCGCCACGTTCGTCGCCCTTTACCTGGGCACGAGGAATCATGGCGTTGCCCAAGTGCTGCATGATTTCGGTGAAAAAAGTATTGCCCGTAGCCTCGGCAATCAGTTGGTGAAAGCGCTTGTCCTCCTCGACGCAACTGTCGTTGTTAGCCAGCGACGCCTGGTAATCACTCAACGCCTGACGCATGCGAGTGAGCTGATCGTCAGTTCTGCGAACAGCGGCCAGCGCCACGGCCTGCACCTCCAGGCCCAATCTCAGTTCCAGCATGCTTCTGACACTGGCGACGGTATCCACATGAAGGCGCAGCCCAAGCTGCGGCTGTTGCGCCAACACAAAAGTGCCAATGCCGTGTCGTGTCTCGACCAAACCCGAGGCTTGTAGCTTGGAGATAGCCTCCCGGACAACGGTGCGACTCACACCCTGCTCGAGAACGATGGTGGATTCCGAAGGCAGCTTTTCGCCTGGCTTCAATTGTCCGAGCAAAATTCGCTGGGTCAGCGCTTCAACCACGCCCTGGGCCAGATTATTGGATCGTCTACGGACAGGAATTCCACTTTCAATTTGCATAGGTTTGAGTCCACCGAATTTCGCGTTGAAGAGCTTACCACCCGCCAGACACTCGCTGACCAACGTGGACGCACTCCGTTCGTAGATTGAACGCCTCAACTTGTATGACAACACATCTATAAAACTACATCTCGCTCGAGTCTATTTCCATCAAGCCGATACACAACCCTGAAAAAATCCAATAACAGCCGCTAAAAACCCCAGTAAACATTGGCAAAAATAACCAAATCCGTTAGGCGCACGCGTTCGCTATGAAAACAAATACCAGTTACCGCATTGCGAACGTCGCAAAAGCACTTGTATGATGTCTGTCAACAAAACGCTAGTGGCCGATCTGCTGGCCAATGAAATGGAAGAACTGAATGCCTCGCCCAAGGAGCCCGGCACTCAGTCATTCGATTGCTCCAACCGGCGGCCAAATCGCCGGCGTCACGCTCAAACCCGCATAAAAATAATCAGTGGGAGATTTGAATTGTGAACAATTCAAGCAACGCATCCGTCGTTCCAGAAGGTGATTCGGTTCTCGCGCGCGCCGTGAGCAAAGTGAAGAGGCATGTCCTGCCTCTTTTCGTGATCATGTTCATCCTGAACTACATCGACCGGGTCAATATCGGCTTCGTGCGCACGCACATGGAACACGACCTGGGTATCGGCGCCGCCGCCTACGGGCTGGGCGCAGGCCTCTTCTTCATCGGCTATGCCCTCTTCGAAGTACCTTCCAACATGCTGCTGCAAAAAGTCGGAGCACGCATCTGGCTGACCCGCATCATGTTCACCTGGGGCATCATCGCCACGATGATGGCCTTCATCCAGAACGAAACCCATTTCTACATTCTGCGTTTTCTGTTGGGTGTCGCCGAAGCAGGCTTCTTCCCTGGTGTGATCTATTACTTCACGCGCTGGTTGCCAAGCGTCGAACGCGGTAAAGCCATTGCCATTTTTCTCAGTGGCTCAGCCGTCGCTTCACTGATTTCAGGCCCACTGTCAGGCGCCCTGCTGCAAATCGAAGGGTTCGGCTTCCATGGTTGGCAATGGATGTTCGCCATCGAAGGTCTGGCCTCTGTCGCGCTGGGGTTCTTTGTCTGGTTCTGGCTTGACTCCAAACCGCATGACGCCAAATGGATGATCCTTGAAGAAAAGGATGCCCTGGTGGGCGCCATCGATCAGGAACAGCGTGAGCGTGAAGCGCTGACCACGGTCAAACCGACCATTGGCAAGCTGCTTAAAGATCGCCAGATCCTGCTGTTTTGCGCCTTGTACTTCTGCATTCAGTTGACCATCTACGCAGCGACTTTCTGGCTGCCCAGCATCATCAAGAAGATGGGCGACCTGAGTGATGTGCAGGTGGGTTTCTTCAACTCGATTCCCTGGCTGATCTCCATCATCGCCATGTACGCCTTCGCTTCGCTGTCGAGCAAATTCAAGTTTCAGCAGGCCTGGGTCGCGACCGCGCTGTTGATTGCAGCAGCCGGCATGTTCATGTCCACCAGCGGTGGGCCGATCTTCGCGTTCGTCGCCATCTGCTTTGCTGCCATCGGCTTCAAGTCCGCGTCTTCGTTGTTCTGGCCAATTCCCCAGGGCTATCTGGATGCCCGAATCGCCGCCGCCGTCATCGCGTTGATCAACTCGATCGGCAATCTGGGTGGTTTCGTGGCACCGACGACTTTCGGCTTCCTGGAACAGACAACCGGGTCGATCCAGGGTGGTCTCTATGGCCTGGCCGGCACCTCGGTACTCGCCGCGATCCTGGTGTTCTTTGCCAAGACTTCGCCAAAAGCCTCCCCCCTGATAACGCCGCCGGTCGTCGCTCCAACGGGTGCGACCGTCAGCAAGTCCCACTGACCCTATTGATCGCTGAACGACCTTATTTTTAGGAACTTGCCATGAACGCTGAACACACTGCCAACACCACCAAGTCGCCCGTCGTCACCAGTTTTCAGGTCATACCCGTAGCGGGTCACGACAGCATGTTGCTGAACCTGAGCGGTGCGCACGGGCCGTTCTTTACCCGCAACATCGTCATTCTCAAGGACAGTTCCGGTCATACCGGCGTGGGCGAAGTACCGGGTGGCGAGCGCATCCGTGAGACGCTCGAAGACGCGCGTGGCTTGGTGCTCGGCCAGCCCATCGGCCAATACCAACGCATTCTCAATCAGATGCGTACGACCTTCGCCTCCCGTGACGCGGCGGGGCGCGGCCTGCAAACCTTCGACCTGCGCATCACCATTCATGCCGTGACCGCCATGGAAGCCGCGCTGCTCGATCTGCTGGGTCAATTCCTTGAGGTTCCGGTGGCGGCATTGCTGGGCGAAGGGCAACAGCGCGATGCGGTGAAAATGCTCGGCTACCTGTTTTACATCGGCGACCGCAATGTTACCGACCTGGCCTACCGCAACGAAGCCGATGCTGAAGACCAATGGTTCCGACTGCGTCACGAGAAAGCCATGACCGCCGAAGCCGTTGTGCGCCTGGCTGAAGCCGCCAAAGCGAAATACGGTTTCAACGACTTCAAGCTCAAGGGCGGCGTGTTGAGCGGCGATGAAGAAATCGAAGCGGTCACTGCGCTGGCGGAACGCTTTCCTGACGCCCGTATCACCCTCGACCCAAATGGCGCCTGGTCGCTGAAAGAAGCCATCCGCTTGTGCCGGGATCAGCATCATGTCCTCGCCTACGCGGAAGACCCATGCGGCGCAGAAAACGGCTATTCGGGTCGCGAAGTCATGGCTGAATTCCGCCGCGCCACGGGGCTGAAAACCGCCACCAACATGATCGCGACCGACTGGCGCGAAATGGGCCATGCGATTCAATTGCAGTCGGTCGACATCCCGCTCGCCGACCCGCACTTCTGGACGATGCAGGGTTCAGTCCGGGTGGCCCAGATGTGCCACGAATGGGGTCTGACCTGGGGCTCACATTCCAACAATCACTTCGATATCTCCCTGGCCATGTTCACGCAAGTGGCGGCCGCCGCGCCGGGAGAGATCACCGCCATCGACACGCATTGGATCTGGCAGGACGGGCAGCGCCTGACCAAGGCGCCGCTGAAAATTGAAGGCGGCTACGTCAAGGTGCCAACCAGGCATGGCCTGGGGGTAGACATCGACATGGACGCCGTGGCCAAGGCGCACGAACTGTACAAAGGCATGGGCCTCGGTGTGCGGAATGACAGTGTCGCGATGCAGTTCCTGATTCCTGGCTGGAGCTACAACAACAAGCAACCTTGTCTGGTGCGCTGATCCATCGAGCCGCGCTCAGTTGCCAGAATTACCGCAACCTCACGCCAACAAAGGGGCACCCAAAGTGCCCCTTCCCCTGGCATCTCCGAGCTGACGGGTTCTTCCCACATCACCCGGAGAACGACCCCGAATACATGGCTAGCCTGCAATCAACCCACAACGATTGGAGGTATCGCCAAAAACTCTAAAAAACTGTCAGTTCTAACAGGTCACTTTCACATTCGCCCGCCCTAAGCTGCCCCCACTGGAGCGAATTGAGGCGTTTATCATGTTTCGGAATCAATACCTGTTGCCGCTGGGCGTTGTCGTGTTGGCGATGCTGCCGGCGTTGCGCGATGCCGTGGGGGGTGCCGGTGTCCAATGGCAGCCCCTGAGCGACGAGGTGACTTTTCAGTGCAACCAAACCAATCCAAAGATGGGCGAGAGCGTGTACGTGGTCGGCAGCCATCCGGCGCTGGGCAACTGGCGTCCGGCCGAGGCCGTAAAGCTCAACCGCAATCCCGACTCAACCTGGACTGGCAAAGTACTGTTCCCGGGCGCGGACGACGGCAAAGACGTGGAATGGAAATGTATCGAGCGTAACGACGCCGTGCCGACCAATGCACCGAACTGGCAGCCCGACCCAAACAACAAAGTGAAGCTGACGTTCAAAACATCGAGCGTCGGCTCGTTCTGAGGCGTAAGTGAGCAAGCGCCGATCCGACTTGCCCGCGAAGCGCGATGATGCAATTTGTCAGGCCAGACGCCTTCGCGAGCAAGCCCGCTGCCACAAAGGATTGGCGTTTACTCGGGATTGGGGCCAAGCAACAGGCCCTGCTCGCGCTCACACAACTGCACCACGTAATCCCACATCACCCGCAGCCGCACCGATTTGTGCAGCTCTCGCCGGGTGCTGATCCAGTAACTGCGCAGGATGTTTTCATCCGGCAGCAGCGGCACCAATTCAGGATCGGCATTGGCCATGTAGCACGGCAACACTGCAATCCCCAATCCCGACCGCGCCGCCTGTTGCTGGGCGATGACGCTGGTGCTGTGAAACACCACGCGCGGGTTGCGGCAGAAGCTGTTGAGGAACATCAACTCCTGACTGAACAGCAAGTCATCGACGTAACCGATCCACGCATGGCGGCCAAGGTCCTCGCGGCTGCGCAGCGCTGGCGCCGAGTCCAGGTAAGTCTGGCTGGCATACAGCGCCAGCCGGTAGTCGGTGAGTTTGCGCGTGACCAGCATGTCTGCGGCCGGGCGTTCCAGATGAATGCTGATCTCGGCTTCGCGGTTGAGGATGCTGACAAAGCGCGGCACCGCGACCAATTCCACTTCCAGCCCCGGATAACGTTCGAACAGCCCGTTCATGCGGCTGGCGAGAAACATGATGCCCAGCCCTTCGGTCACGCCGACGCGGATCTTGCCCAGCGGCGCGGTGGATTGGGTGATTTCTTCCTGCGCCAGCAACGCGACGTTTTCCATGGCTTCGGCATGTTTAAGCAGCGCTTCGCCGGCCGGGGTCATCTCGTAGCCCTGGGCATGCTGCACGAACAACGCGGTGCCGAGGCTCTTCTCGATGGCCTCGATGTGCCGCGCCACGGTGGCATGGGTGGTGTTCAAACGCCGGGCGGCGGTCAGCAAACGCCCGCTACGCTGCAATTCGAGAAAAAACCGCAGGTCATTCCAGTCGAACATAGGTCATCCTTGGGTCTACGCTGTTTGGAGCACTGTGTGAAAACGCACAGCGGCTGCGTAAAAACTAACATTCTTTTAACGAAAGCTAACAACTAGGATGACCGAGAACAAGAACAACAATAAGAGGTAAGGGATGCACACTGCCCTTGATGAATTCGACTACATCGTGGTCGGCGCCGGGCCGGCCGGGTGTTTGCTGGCCAATCGGCTGTCGGCCAATGCGCAACACCGGGTGTTGCTGCTCGAAGCCGGCGGCCGCGATAACTATGCGTGGATTCACATCCCCGTCGGCTATCTGTTCTGCATCGGCAACCCGCGCACCGACTGGTGCTTCAAGACCGAAGCACAATCGGGCCTGCAAGGTCGCGCCCTGAGCTATCCGCGCGGCAAAGTCCTGGGTGGCTGTTCGTCCATCAACGGCATGATCTACATGCGTGGCCAGGCCGGCGACTATGACGGCTGGGCGGCCGACGGCAATCCGGGCTGGAGCTGGAACGACGTGCTGCCGCTGTTCAAGAAAAGCGAAAACCACTTTGCCGGCGATTCGCAATTTCACGGCGCCGCCGGTGAATGGCGGATCGAACGCCAGCGCCTGTCGTGGCCGATTCTGGATGCGTTCCGCACGGCCGCCGAGCAAAGCGGCATCGCCAGCGTTGACGATTTCAACCAGGGCGACAACGAAGGCTGCGGCTATTTTCAGGTCAATCAAAAGGCCGGGATTCGCTGGAACGCGGCCAAGGCTTTTCTCAAACCGATCCGTAATCGCCCTAATCTCACGGTACTGACCGAAGTCGAAGTCGATCGCGTGTTGCTGGACAACGGACGCGCCTCGGCGGTCGTCACGCGTTATCAGGGCCAGGCGAAAACCTTCAAGGCGCGCAAGGAAATTGTGCTCTGCGCCGGCTCCGTCGGTTCGCCAACCATTCTCCAGCGTTCGGGCATCGGCCCTCGCCCGCTGCTGGAAAAACTCGGCATTGGCGTGGCTCACGAACTGCCGGGTGTCGGCGGCAATTTGCAGGATCACCTGCAACTGCGCCTGATCTACAAACTGGAAAACGCCCGTACCCTGAACCAGATCGCCGGCAGCGTGTGGGGCAAGATGGGCATGGGCCTGCGCTACCTCTATGACCGCAGTGGTCCGCTGTCGATGGCGCCAAGTCAGCTCGGCGCATTTGCCCGCTCGGGGCCTGAGCAGACCTCAGCCAATCTCGAATACCACGTGCAACCGTTGTCGCTGGAGCGCTTTGGCGAGCCGTTGCACGCCTTCCCGGCGTTCACCGCGTCGGTGTGTGATTTGCGGCCGCAGAGCCGAGGCCGAATCGAGATTCGCTCGGCCAATCCACAGGAAGCGCCGCTGATTCAACCCAACTACTTGAGCCATCCAGAAGATTTGCGTATTGCGGCGGATGCCATTCGCCTGACCCGGCGCATCGTCACCGCGCGGGCCCTGCAAGCGTTCAAACCGGTGGAGTATTTGCCTGGCGACCGTTTGCAAAGTGAAGAAGAGTTGCACGAAGCCGCCGCGCGAATCGGCACCACCATTTTCCACCCGGTCGGCACCTGCCGGATGGGCAACGATGGCGATGCGGTGGTCGATGCACACCTGAGAGTCCACGGGATTCCCGGCCTGCGCATCGCCGATGCCTCGATCATGCCGCGCATCACCTCGGGCAACACTTGTTCGCCTACGCTGATGATTGCCGAGAAAGCGGCGCAGCTGATCCTTAATCCTTCTGTACACGCCACACCTGTGGGAGCGGGCTTGCTCGCGAAGGCGTCCGGTCAGTCGACGCAGATGTCGGCTGAGCCGACGCTTTCGCGAGCGAGCCCGCCCCCACAGGGGGATCGCATTTCCCACTAGGGTTCTGCAACTGATTCACGGACACGCAACACCAGTGGAACAACAAAAACAATCACTGTGAGGGATACCGATATGTCAGAACATGTTCAGCCGCTGAACACTGTGGGTCGCGCCGAAGTCGGCCATGACACCCGCAAAGTCATCTTCGCCTCGTCACTCGGCACGGTGTTCGAGTGGTACGACTTTTTCCTCTATGGCGCCCTCGCGGCGGTGATCAGCAAGCAGTTTTTCGCCGGGGTCAACGACACCACGGCGTTCATCTTTGCGCTGATGGCGTTTGCTGCCGGCTTCATCGTGCGGCCGTTTGGCGCGTTGGTGTTCGGTCGGTTGGGGGACATGATCGGGCGTAAATACACCTTCCTCGCCACCATCATCCTGATGGGCCTGGCGACGTTCTGCGTCGGATTGCTGCCGACCTACGCGAGCATCGGCATTGCCGCGCCGATCATCCTCGTGGTGCTGCGCATGCTTCAAGGCCTGGCCCTGGGCGGCGAATATGGCGGCGCCGCAACGTACGTGGCAGAGCACGCGCCGATGGGCAAGCGCGGCTTCCATACCAGCTGGATTCAATCCACCGCCACCCTCGGCCTGCTGCTGTCGTTGCTGGTGGTGCTCGGTTGCCGTTACTTCACCGGTGACCAGTTTGAAGTCTGGGGCTGGCGGATTCCGTTTCTGTTTTCCATCGTGCTGCTGGGCATTTCGACCTGGATTCGCATGAGCCTGCACGAGTCGCCGGCCTTCGTGAAAATGAAAGAGGAAGGCAAGCTCTGCAAGCAGCCGCTGCGCGATTCCTTCGGCAAATGGGAAAACCTCAAAGTGGTGCTGATCGCGCTGTTCAGCATCAACGCCGGGCAAGCGGTGACCTTTTATGCCGCGCAGTTTTATGTGCTGTTCTTCCTCACGCAGTTCCTGAAAATGGACCCGGCGCTGGCCAACAGTCTGTTGATCGTCAGCGTGATAATTGGCGCGCCGTTCTTCATCTTCTTCGGCTGGCTATCGGACAAGGTCGGGCGCAAACCGGTATTGATGCTCGGCCTGCTGCTGGCCACCGCGCTGTACTTTCCGATTTTCAAAACCCTGGCCCACTACGCCAACCCGGCGATTGATCAGGCCAGCCGCCAGGCACCGATCACCGTCATGGCCGACCCGGCGACCTGCACCTTCCAGTTCGACCCGGTGGGCAAGGCGAAATTCGACAGCCCTTGCGACAAGGTCAAAACCTTCCTGGTGAAGCAGGGCCTGCCCTATTCCAGCGCAACGGCCCCTGCCGGCAGTGGCGTGCAGGTCAGTGTCGGCGACGTGAAAATCGACGGCTTCGACGAAGCGGCCCTGCGCGGCGCGGTGACTCTGGCGGGCTACCCGTCACAGGCCGATATGCAACAAATCAACAAACCGATGATCGTCGCGCTGATTGTCGCGCTGATCATCATCTCCGCCATGTGCTACGGCCCGCTGGCGGCGCTGATGGTCGAACTGTTCCCGACGCGCATCCGCTATACCTCGATGTCGTTGCCGTACCACATCGGCAATGGCTGGTTTGGCGGATTCCTGCCGACCGTGTCGTTTGCGTTGGTGGTGTACACCGGGGACATCTTCTATGGGCTGTGGTACCCGGTGGTGATTACCGGGGTGAGCCTCATCGTCGGATTGATCTGCCTGCGAGAGACCAAAAACGTCGACCTCGATAAAAACTGATCGCCACCGCCGAAAAAACGCCCCGCACACGCGGGGCGTTTTCGTTAACCTGAGGCACAGCACCCAGCAGCCCCGCCACTGACCAGAACGAGGCACCAGCGCACCATGATCATTTCATCGGCATCTGACTATCGCGAAGCGGCACGGCGCAAACTCCCCCGGTTTCTGTTTGATTACATCGACGGCGGCGCTTATGCAGAGCATACGTTGCGAGCCAACAGCGCCGATCTGGCGGGCATCAGCCTGCGCCAGCGGATTCTGAAAAACGTCGAAACCCTGAGTCTGGAAACCACCCTCTTCGATCAGCCGCTTTCAATGCCCGTGATACTGGCGCCGGTCGGCCTGACGGGCATGTTCGCCCGCCGTGGCGAAGTGCAGGCGGTCAAAGCGGCGGAAAAGAAGGGCATCCCGCTGTGTCTCTCCACCGTGTCGGTGTGTTCGATCGAGGAAGTTACAAGCCAGACCGGGCAATCCATCTGGTTTCAGCTGTACGTGCTGAAAGACCGGGGCTTCATGAAAAACGCCCTTGAGCGTGCGCAGGCCGCCGGGGTCAAAAACCTGGTATTTACCGTCGACATGCCCACGCCCGGTGCCCGCTATCGGGATGCGCACTCGGGCATGTCCGGGCCTTTTGCGTCGTCGCGGCGGATGCTGCAGGCCATGACCAAACCCGACTGGGCATTCAACGTCGGTCTCATGGGCCGCCCGCACGATCTGGGCAATATCACCAGGTACCTGGGCAAAGCCGTGACCCTCGAAGATTACATGGGCTGGCTGGCCAATAACTTCGACCCGTCGATCAGCTGGAGCGATCTGGAGTGGATTCGTGAGTTCTGGAAAGGCCCGATGATCATCAAGGGCATTCTCGACCCGCAGGATGCAAAAGACGCTGTGAGCTTTGGCGCGGACGGGATTGTGGTGTCGAACCACGGCGGACGGCAGCTGGACGGCGTGCTTTCCACGGCCAAGGCCCTGCCGCCGATCATGCAGGCGGTGGGCAACGATTTGACCGTGCTGGTCGACTCGGGGATTCGCTCGGGCCTCGATGTGGTGCGGATGCTGGCGCTGGGCGCGAAAGGCGTGTTGCTCGGGCGGTCGATGGCCTACGCACTGGCCGCCGATGGCCAGCGCGGGGTGGAAAACATGCTGGACATTTTCGCCAGGGAAATGCGCGTGGCGATGACGCTGACCGGGGTGACGTCGATTGGTCAGATTGATGAATCGACGCTGGTCAAGGCACTCGGCTGAACCAACAGCCGCCATGAACAACGCCGCGTCATTGCGCGGCGTTCTGGCTGGGGTCAGACCACTTCTTCAATGATCTCGAACTTCACTTGATCCGGATAAAAAGCCACGTGGTTCTTAATCTGTTCGACCGAGACCTTGGGATTTTCATAACTCCACACGGCATTGGCACCTTCGTGTCCCGGAACCTGCAGGCTGAAATAACTGGCATCGCCCTTGTACGGGCAGTAGCTCGTGTGGTCGGTACGGGCAAAGTATTTTTCGTCGATGTCCTCACGCGGCACGTAATACACCGGCGGGTAATTGGCCTCCAGCAGTATCAACGCGTGTGAAGACGCAGCGACTTGAATACCGTGGAACTTCACCAGCAGGAAGCCCGGTTGCTCTGCGATGGTAATGACAGGACTGGGACCTGAGCTTTTCATGGAATACGTTCCTCATGACAGTGATAGACCGGTGGGAGCGTGGCTTGCCCGCGATGGGTCGCGCAGCGGTCCCGAAAACCGAGACCACGAACTATCAGGTATAACGCAGATTTTGCATTGATGACGGCTCTACAGCTGAACGGGCTTGCAAACATCCGCAACAGCTTTTGCTGTACATCCATACAGATAAAGGTTGCTCCATTGCGCTGCTCCGGCCATTCTGTGCACCTCTTGCGCACTTGATGAACGATGGTGGCTATGCAGTTGTACCTCTGTGAAAAACCTTCCCAGGCCAAAGACATTGCAGCAGTGCTCGGCGCCAGGCGCCGGGGGGACGGCTGCTGGCTGGGGACGGACGTCACGGTGACCTGGTGCATCGGCCATCTGCTGGAAACCGCCCCGCCGGATGCCTATGACGCCCGTTACAAGCGCTGGGTGCTGACGGACCTGCCGATCATCCCGGACAAATGGAAGATGACGGTCAAACCGCGCACCGCCAGCCAGTACAAAGCGGTAAAACGCTTGCTGGGCGAGGCCGATGAACTGGTGATCGCCACCGACGCCGACCGTGAGGGCGAAATGATCGCCCGTGAGTTGGTGGAGCATTGCCGTTATCGTGGCCCGATCCGCCGATTGTGGCTGTCGGCGCTGGATGACGCATCGATCCGCAAGGCATTGGCGGCGCTCAAGCCGGGGGCCGAGACCTTCAGCCTCTATCATTCGGCGCTGGGACGCTCGCGGGCCGACTGGTTGATCGGCATGAACATGAGCCGGCTGTTCACTTTGCTGGGACGACAGTCGGGTTATCAAGGCGTGTTGCCGGTGGGTCGGGTGCAGACGCCAACCTTGCGGCTGGTGGTGGATCGGGATCGAAGCATTGCCGACTTTGTGCCGGTTGCCTATTGGGCCATCGACGTGCAACTGCTGAGCGAGGGCACCGCGTTCACCGCACAATGGCGCGCGCCCGCGGATGCTTGCGATGACCAGGAGCGTTGCCTGAATCAGGCAACGGCGCAGGACGCGGCCGAGGCCATGCGTGGCGCGTCGATCGCACGGGTGATCAAGTTGCGCACCGAACGCATGCGCGAAGTGGCCCCGCTCCCCTTCGATCTGGGCACCCTCCAGGAAATCTGTTCGAAGAAGCTGGGGCTCGGCGCCCAGGAAACCCTCGACATTGCCCAGGCCCTCTACGAAACCCACAAGGTCATCACCTACCCGCGCAGCGATTGCGGCTTCCTGCCGTTGAGTCAGCACAGCGAAGCGTCGAGCATCCTCGCCGCGTTGCGCCAAGCCGATCCGTCCCTCGACGCGTTGAATGAATTCCTGGACCCCAAGCAGCGTTCAAGGGCGTGGAACGACGCCAAGGTCACGGCGCACCACGGCATCATTCCGACCGCAGCGACGAAAAACCTCGACCGGTTGGCGGGCAAGCAAAGAGCGGTCTACACGTTGATTCGCGCGCGTTATCTCGCGCAGTTCCTGCCCACTCATGAATATGACCGGACCCAGGTGGACTTCGACTGCGCCGGTGAAGCGCTGCGTGCCGTCGGCAAGCAGATTATCGAGCCGGGCTGGAAGCGCGCCCTTCCTGAAGCCCTTGCCCCGGCCAAGGGCCGCGAAGCACCGGCGCCGCAAACGCTGCCCAGGCTGGCCGAAGGCCGTGACTGCACGGTGGCGGACGTAAAGCTCAAAGACCTCTGGACCCAACCGCCAAAGCCATTCACCGAAGGCGACTTGATCAAGGCGATGAAAAACGTCGCCAAGCTAGTGCAAGACCCATTGCTCAAGCAAAAGCTCAAGGACACCACCGGCATCGGCACCGAAGCCACCCGTGCATCGATCATTCAAGGCCTGCTCGACCGGGGTTACCTGATCAAGAACGGCAAAGCCCTGGGAGCAACGCCCGCAGCGTTCAGCCTGATCGATGCCGTGCCACGTGCCATCGCCGATCCCGGCACCACCGCCATCTGGGAGCAGGCGCTGGACATGGTGCAAAGCGGGGAAATGAGCCTGGAAGAGTTCGTCACCAGACAGGCCGCATGGATGAGCAAGCACATCGCTCGTTGCGCCGGTTTGAACCTGACCATCAGCGGCCCCGCCAGCCCCGCCGGGCGTGGCGCCAAACCCTGGAAGAACAAACGCAAGCCCGCCCAACGCAAACCCGCCGCCAGTGCCAAACGCACGGCTAAACCGGCCAGCAACGTCTGAGGGCACTTCGCCTGGACCTCAATGGTCTAGTGTTCTTCAAGCCCGGCGACGGCCCTTTATCTGAACAGCCATCGCTGCCTCGCTCCAGTCGAAAGCCGCTACAGGAATTTTGATCATGATTATCGTGCACCACCTGAACAACTCCCGCTCCCAGCGGATTCTCTGGCTGCTGGAAGAACTGGCCATCCCGTACGAACTGAAACTCTATCAGCGCGACCCTAAAACCAACCTCGCACCACCCGAATTGAAAGCAATCAACGCCTTGGGCAAATCGCCGGTAATTGAAGACGGCGCGCAGACGTTGATCGAGTCCGCCGCCATCATCGACTACCTGATTCGCCGCCATGGCCAGGGTCGGCTGCAACCTGATCCGTCCACCGCTGCCTACGACGAGTACGTGCAGTGGCTGCACTTCGCGGAAGGCTCGGCGATGCTGCCACTGATGTTGAACCTGTATGTCGGGCGGCTGGGTGAAGCCGGTGCGCCGCTGCAACCGCGCATCCAGTCGGAAGTGGCAAACTACCTCGCCTACCTTGACCACGCGCTGAGCCAGTCCGATTACCTGCTCGGTGATGAGTTCAGCGCCGCCGACATCCAGATGAGCTTCATTGGCGAAATCGCCCGAGCCCAGGGCAAGCTGGCCAGCTACCCTCACGTAGCGGCATGGATTCAACGCTTCCAGGCACGCCCGGCTTACATCGCCGCGTTGAAAAAAGGTGGGAAATACGACTTCGCACCTCACTGAGTGATGCCTGAGGGGCCACGGACGGCCCTGCGACCCGGAGCGAACCCAGCATGCCCTCGGTAGAACTGCACGTCGCTCACCGCGACGATCTGGACACTCTCGAAAACCTGATGCAGTTCTACACGTACGACTTCAGTGAGTGGCTGCCGCTGCCACTCGCCGAGCATGGTTTCTTCAATATTCGGCCATCGCCCGATTACTGGCGCAGCCCCGGGACACGAGCGTTTCTGATCCGCGTGAAGGACGAGCTTGCCGGTTTCGTCACCGTCGACGACGTCACGCACCTTGACGGCGCCGAGTACAACATCGGCTACTTGTTCGTCAGCCGCCGCTTTCGTGGCCAAGGTGTCGCGAGGTTTGTCGTTTCTACCCTCTTGAGCCGATTCCCCGGTCAATGGCAAATTTTCCACGTCGACGCGAATCCGCCTGCACGGTTGTTCTGGGCCAAGGTAATTCCCGAATTCGTCGGCGCTAATTTCAGCCTGCATCAACGCTCGGTAGACGGATATCCCTGCACCTTCTACCGCTTTCATTGCTGGCCGCCATCGTCCTGACTGGCGCGTTTCGATCCCCATTTTTAATTCCAAACGGCTTTGTCCGACAATATGTAGTGACTAAAAATAATCACTACATAACGGTTGACGCCTTCGATTTGCCCTTGCATGATGCAGACATCTCCCCGATCGGGAGTACAGCAACATGTTTGAGCAAGCTCGTCTGACCGCCGAGCTGTTTTTCCCGGATACACGCTGCCCACAAGGCAGATTGAAGAAGCTGACCTGGCCCGAACGTCCAGTACAAGGACGAGAAGCGCTGGCGATCAATCCTCATGAAGCTTGTGGCCGACCCTGAAAAGTCGGCAGTGGCCTCCAGGTTTTCGCCGCTTCTCTTCGTTGTGACGCTAACGCGTAGCAGTTATTCAACACGACTACATGCAACAGACGCGAGACCCCGTCGAATTCGATGGCCGACCGCTGACGTCCTGGTTTCGGTGCCAGGGATCAACTAACCGATGGGCTACTTGTATTAGCGAACCAACTTTGAAAGATCACCAAATGGTCAAGGGGCACATTATGAATCTGAACAATCAACCTACTGTCGATGAACTGGCTCACCTGTTCGCCGCGCAAAAAGACAGCCACGACAGCCACATTCTGTGGATCAGCAAATCGGGCCAGGTTCATATCGATTGCCTGTCGCCGCATGCTCATGAAGCCGAGTTCGACCAGAACCACCAGAACCTGCTGGCCCGCCTGAAGATGTATCGTCGCGGCCAGGGTTATGTCGGCAAGAAAGCTGCCGCCGACAAGGACTTCATCGGCAATGTTCTGCAAACGCTGAAACAGGCCTGGGCCTCGTTGCAGAATCAGAATGAAGTTCGGGTGATTGATCGCCTCTACTGATATTCCGAAAGGGTTTAACCCATCGTTCAACACTAAAAAGGCCCCGCTCGTTTAACCGAGCGGGGCCTTTTTTTGTTTGTCTTCTGTGCGGCAAATGAAGCTATTGTTATCCGTATTCATTTTTGGGCAATGGAGCCGTTCGATGAAAAATACTCTGACATTGTTGCTGTTGTTGAGCATGGTGGGCGCCGCCCAGGCAGACAGCATTCCCAACCTGCCTTCATTTGATGTCGACTGTCCCGGAAAAGTTATCGCACATGCGGATCAGGAAGGCCCGGTAACGATCAACGGCAAAGAAGCTGAAACAAAAGCCATCGATGATCGCACCTTCGAAGCCAAAGGCCCGGGCGTGACGCTCGCGATCAGCGTCAAAGAGGACGACTCCCTTACCGTCACCGCGACCAGCAAGGGCAGCAAAGGCGTCTGCCAATCCGTGGATGACTGACGGCACCGAGCAAGGCGCGGTTGTCCCCAACATTTAATCCATAAACGCCACCGACGCCGCGCAGTGGCAGTTGTCTTGCGTCGAAGCAACGCAGCGCCTCGCGTCGGCGCCTTTCCCTGCAACCCGCTCGCGGCAGCCGCTGATGCTCAAGACTCAGCGTTTGACGGCGAGATCGGTCTGCGTCATGCGGCTGCGAACAGTGAACACGCCGTCACCCGAGAGAATTGCGCTGCGGGCAAACAACCGGCCGCTTTCCCAGTTCGAAAGGCCCAGTTCCGGTTTGTTCAGCGCGTATTGTCCGTCGACCCAACGGGTTATCCCGTTGCCCACGAATGGCGCGTTTACGGCGTTATAGAAGCGCTCATGAGCCTCCGCCTTTTCACTGATCAACGACACGGTGAACTGCGGGCTGTAGCGATTGAACAAGGCGATGGCGCTGTCCAGGTCATCGACAATCTTCAGGCTGACTTCCGGGGTTTCTTCCCATTCCCACTCCCGACCCAGCTGAGCTTCGGCCAGCGGCTCGGCCAACGCTTCGGTTTGATAGCCGCCGGCTCGATACACCTCGACGCTCGCGGTTTGCCATTCGCTCGGCAACCACTGTTCGCTGCCTTCGACGATGTGCAATTTGCAGCCCTGGCCCCGCGCGGTGCCGGCCTGTTGCAATGCATCGAGGAACAACGGCACCAGTTCGGCGGCGCGCTCGCGCTGGATCAGGCAAACGTTCAAGGTGTTGCAGACCTTGCGGTCCAGCGAGTGGCGCACCACGGCGGCGAAACGCGTAGCGTCGGCGTCCTTGTCGGCGACCAGCCAGGCGCCACCGGTGCCGTGCAGGCTGACGGCCGTACCCGCTTGTTGGGCGATGCTGCCGAGTTGGCTGACCGCGCGGCCCGAACCGCGCGCCACGGCCAGCGACAGGCGCCGGTCGGCGAACATTGCCCAACCGGCAGCGTGATTGACGCTTTCCACCAGCGACACCGCGCCCGCCGGCAATCCCGCGTCGCTCAGTGCCGGATTCAAGGCATGGGTGACGATGGCTTGCGCAGTGCCTAACGCATCGCTGCCAATGCGCAACACCGCCGTGTTACCGGTACGCAGCACGCCGGCAGCGTCGGCGAACACATTCGGCCGACCTTCGAAGACGAACGCGACAATGCCCAACGGCGAGACCACTTGTTCGACTTTCCAGCCCTCGTGCTCGACGCAACTGATCACTTTGCCGCGAGTCGCCAGCGCATCGCGCCAGGCTCGCAGGCCGGCGATCATGTCGCGGCGCATGCGCTCATCGGCCAGCAACCGCGTGGTGGAGCGCCCGCGCAATCTGGCGCGCTCGATATCGGCCAGGTTCGCCGCCTCGATCAACGCCCAGCAATCAGGGTTTTCCAGGCGTTGGGCAAAGTGATCGAAGAACGCGCTGATCGCCTGATCCGAGACAGCGGACATCGCGGTGAACGCCGCTTCAGCGCGCTCGATGGCAACCGCTGCCGCGTGCTGATCCGCCACCGGAATCAGCAACAATTCGCCGCTGACCTGCTCTACCAGCAGATGGTCTCCGGGCTGAAAGCGCTCGGCCAGTTCGGGGCTGACGACAGTGACACGGTTACCGGCAAAAGGGATCGGCGTGCCAGCGACTAGACGTTCGAGCGCAAGAGACATGAAGCGGTTTCACCATGCAGTGGGCGGCCGGAAAATGTATAGCAATTTCCCTGGAGCGTCACGCGCCAGGCCGGCTATTGCACGCGCGCCTGCAATAGCCCTTTGACCGTGCGCATCACCGTCGCATTCGCCTCCTCCATCTGGCCGACGTGCACCAGCGCCGCTTCCAGCTCGCCCTTGGCATGCGCCTCCAGCGCGGCCTGGCCGTTGCTGTGCACAAGGCGATGCGGCACCTCCATGCGGCGAAAATCGGCGTCGCGCTGGCGGCTCTGGTTCTGCTCTGCGTAGTACCACTGGCCGAACAGGCACTCGGTTTCATCCGGCAGCGTCAGGGGTGAATGGGGTTTGGGGTTCAGCAAGCGGTCATACACGGTGACTTTCAACGTCAGCTCTTGCAGGTTGGCCAGTTCAACGTTGGACAACAGGTGCGACTGGTCGATGTCGCGCTGCATCTGCTGTGCTTCGCCGTACATGCCGGCCATGGCGTCGGCGGTTTTGTCGATCACCGCACCGAACGCACTGGACACCTGGCTCTGTTGCGAAATGGCCTGTTTGGCGTTACCGATTTCCTGCTGGATGGCCGAAGTTTCCTTGACGATTTCCCGGGTGGCTTCGGCGGTCTTTTCGGCTAGTAGCCGCACTTCCCCGGCCACCACCGCAAAGCCGCGCCCGGTGTCGCCCGCGCGCGCGGCCTCGATGGCCGCATTGAGCGCCAACAGGTTGGTCTTGCGGGCGATGTCGCTGATCAGGTCGACGATGCGGTCAATTTCACTGGCGCGTCCGACCAGGTGAGTGATGACGTCTTCCAGCGCGTCCAGCCCCGCCGCCATGACTCGCGATTGTTCCTGCAGATGGCTGACCTGCTCACGGTTGTCGATGGCCGCGCGAGCGACGGTTTCCGCTCGTTGGTGATTACGCTTGAGGCGCTGGTTGAGCATCGAAAATGCGTCGCTGACCGGCGAAATCGATTTGCCGCAGGTCAGCAAGTGCTGCGCCAGGCCACGGTAAAAGTCACGCTCGCGCAACTCCGCGTGACGGGTCGCCAGCAACGCGTCGTTCGCAACGGTTGCCACCGGCGCGCTGGCGACCAAGGCTGGCGGCGCGGCGGCGTGCTCGCGGGTTTTCCTGCGCCATATCAATTTCATCCCCATCCCCCGACCAAGCCCGACGCAGTGCGTCAAAGCGCGGAAGATACGAATCTGCGGCGCCGGGTTAAAGCTCCAATCGGACGAAAGTCTGGCAGACCACTGTCAGAACACCGACCAGCCAATCCGCTGGCTCAGCAGTTCCAGCGCCGCCATGCCCGCCAGCGAGTTGCCCGCCGCGTTCAATTCCGGAGACCAGACGCACACGGTAAATTGCCCCGGCACCACCGCGACAATCCCGCCGCCTACGCCGCTCTTGCCCGGCAAGCCGACACGATAGGCGAAGTTGCCGGCTTCGTCATACAGGCCGCTGGTGGCCATGATCGAGTTGACCTGCTGGGTCTGGCGTGCGGTGAGGATCTGCTCGCCGCTGTGTTTGCAGAAGCCGTCGTTGGCCAGGAAGCAGAACGCGCGGGCCAGGTCGATGCAGTTCATGCGCAGTGCGCAGTGGCTGAAATAGCTGCGCAACACCGCTTCGACGTCGTTGTGGAAGTTGCCGAACGATTGCATCAGGTAGGCCATCGCCGCGTTGCGCGCACGGTGCTGGTATTCGGATTCGGCGACCTTGCCGTCCACCATGACTTGCGGGTTGCCGGACAGTCGGCGGACAAAATCGCGCATCGACAACGCCGGCGCGGCGAAGCGTGACTGGTTGATGTCACAGATCACTAGCGCGCCGGCGTTGATGAACGGGTTGCGCGGGCGGCCGCGCTCGAACTCCAGTTGCACCAGCGAGTTGAACGGCTGGCCGGACGGTTCATGGCCAAGACGCTCCCAGATGGCTTCGCCGGAGTGGTCGATGGCCTGCACCAGGCTGAACACCTTGGAAATGCTCTGCACCGAGAACGGCGTCTGGGCATCGCCGGCGCAGAACAACTCGCCGTCGTTGCCGTACACGGCAATGCCCAACTGATTGGCCGGCACTGTGCCGAGGGCCGGAATGTAGTCAGCCACCTTGCCCTGACCGATCAGCGGCCGGACAGCGTCAAGGATCTCGTTCAACAGCGCTTGCATGCGGGCTTCCGAAGTCTCGCCCCATGGGATTGCGGGGCACTGACGCTAGACGCCGCTGGCCGCCGGCGAATCACAGATTGCTGAAACCAGCGGCCTTGTGGGAGCGGGCTTGCTCGCGAAAGCGGCGTATCAGCCGACACTGATGGCTAATGACACACCGCTTTCGCGAGCAAGCCCGCTCCCACACTTTGATTGGTGTTGGATGTGTATCGGTGTGTGTACCGAAGCCTCCCCGACACAATAGACCCATCAACCGGCGCACCCATGACACATCGCCGATACACCCGCCGGGTCAACTGTGCCTGTCCAGCCCACTGACTGATCGGAGATCCACACCATGAACATTGCGTTCTCATCGGCGCTGAAAAGCCTGCACCTGAACCTCGACCGCGCCGGCAACTGGCTCGCGCCCATGACCTTGCGGTTGTTTATCGCCTGGGAGTTTTTCGAGTCGGGCCTGGAGAAATGGCAGGGTGAAAACTGGTTCGCCGACATCCAGGACCGCTTTCCGTTTCCCTTCAACCATGTGCCAGCCACGCTGAACTGGGAGCTGTCGATGTGGGCCGAGCTGATTTGTGCCCTCGCCATCCTCATCGGCCTGGGCACGCGGCTGTCGGCCATCGTGCTGATCGTGGTCACGGTGGTCGCCACCGCTGCCGTTCACTGGCCGGCCGATTGGTCTACATTGAGTGAACTTGCCCAGGGTTATGCCATCAGCAACAAGGGCCACGGTAATTTCAAACTGCCGCTGATCTACCTCGCCGCGCTGGTGCCGCTGTTGCTCTCGGGTGCCGGCAAGTTGAGCCTTGATGCATGGCTGGGCCAATTTTTCTGGCGCCGCAACAACCGCTGAAATGCTACCGTGGCAACCTTCACCTTCCACCTCACTTGCGTAGACAGGAGCCACCATGAGCGTGACCACCCAATGGATCGAAATCGACAGCGACGAAGGTAAATTCGGCGCCTACCTGGCCATTCCGCACACCCAGAAAGGCCCGGGGATCGTACTGATCCAGGAGATCTTCGGCGTCAACGAGCACATCCGTTCCGTCGCCGAACAATACGCCGCCGACGGGTATCTGGTGATCGTGCCGGACCTGTTCTGGCGCAGCGGCCATCGCATCGAACTGACTTACGACGAAGCCGGCTGGAAACGCGCCGTCGAGTTGATGAACGCCACCGACATCACCAAGGCCCAGGCCGATATCAAACTGGCCATCGACGCGCTCGACGCTCAACCGGGCCTGGACGGCGGCATCGCCTCCATCGGCTATTGCTTCGGCGGCTTGCTGTCCTACCTCACGGCCGCCAACGGCCTGGTGGAAGTGGCCATCGCCTATTACGGCGGCGGCATCCAGAACCATCTCGACCGCGCCGACGAGATCCAGGTGCCGCTGCTGATGCACTTCGGTGAACAGGACAGCCACATTTCGCTGGAAGACGTGGAGAAAATCGCCGAACGTTTCGACACCAACGACAACGTGGAAATAGTCGTGTACCCGGAAGCCCAACACGGTTTCAACTGCTCCCACCGCGAAAGCTACAACCAGCGCGCGGCGGCAGAGGCCCATGGCAATACGTTGATCTTCCTGGGCATGGAGCTGTAAGGCCCCGTCCACGCAAAAAAAGGCACCTGAACCAGGTGCCTTTTTTGTGTGTAGCGTCGACAGGATTACGCTTGCGATGGATCGGTCACGGCCAGTTTCGGCTGCGAGTTGCGCTCATGCACGTGGCGATGCGGCGTGCGGTCGATGTTCAGGCTGAGGATTTCCGGGCGGCTGTAGTGGCCACGGCCGTCCATCTGACGTTTACGGATTTCGATCTGGAACAGGTCGATGTCGGCAATCACTTCACCCTCGCCTTCGGTCAATGCGCCGACGACTTCACCCTGCGGGTCGATGATCGCGGTGTAGCAACCGCCGGAGATCGGGCCAATGTCGCAACCGGTGGCGGCCATGATCTGGGCCTGCTGTTCCGGGTACAGCCAGGCGGTCGAGTTGACCACGAAGCAAGCTGATTCCAGGGCGTGCATGCGGATGCTGACTTCCATCTGGCGGGTGAACAAATCACCGGCGAACGAGCCTGGGTACATCGAGGCGTGAATCTGTTCGCCGTCTTCGATCAAGGCGTAACGCGCCAACGGGTTGTAATGTTCCCAGCAAGCCAGTTGGCCGATACGGCCGACCGCGCTGTCGGTGGCGCGCAGGCCGGACCCATCGCCCATGCCCCAGATCATCCGTTCGTGATACGTCGGTGAAATCTTGCGCCGGGCCTGAATCAGCGTGCCGTCGGCATCAAACAGTAACTGCGTGTTGTAGAGGGTGCTGCCATCGCGCTCGTTGACGCCGATCGACACCACCATATTCGCGTCTTTGGCGGCTTGACCGATGGCCTCGGTGGTCGCCGACGGCACAACCACGGCTTGATCGAGCAATTTGTAGTGCTCGGAACCCATTTCGAACGGACTCTGCACAAAAGAAAAGTAGGGGTAGTACGGCACGATGGTTTCCGGGAAAACGGCAAACTGCACGCCCTTTTCCCCGAGTTCGCGAATCTTGTTAACGACCTTTTCTACCGTGCCTTCACGGCTGTAGAGCACAGGGGCGATTTGAACGGCAGCGGCTTTGACGATGGTCATGGCGGTGATCTCATTGAGGGATTGGGCTTCGACGAGATAAAGATTACGCCAATCATATTTTGTCTCAAATGCCGAATACACCACCTTTTAGGACATACGCCTTCTACGCTCGATTGGCGCGCTGAATCACCTGCGGCGGCTGGCCGAACGCGCGGATAAACGCCCGGCGCATGCGCTCACGGTCACCAAAACCGGTGTCGGTGGCGACCACATCTATCGAATGCCGACCGGTCTCCATCATCAGCCGCGCGGCCTCTACCCGCAGGTTTTCGATCGCTTTGGCCGGTGATTGTCCGGTTTCGGCATGGAACACCCGGCTGAACTGCCGAGGGCTGAGGTTGGCGGCGCCGGCCAGCTCTTCCACCGACAACGCCGATTTCAGGTGTTGTTTGGCGTAGGTCAGCGCGGCCTGGATACGGTCGGTTTTCGGTTCGAGGGCCAGCATCACCGAAAACTGCGACTGGCCGCCCGCACGCCGGTGATACACCACCAGTTGCCGGGCGACATTGCGCGCCACTTCGGCGCCGCAATCCTTTTCCACCAACGCCAGGGCCAGATCGACGCACGCGCTCATGCCGGCAGCCGTCCAGACGTTGCCGTCATTGATGAAGATGCGGTCTTCTTCGACGTTGACCTTGGGATACGCCCGCTGCAACGCCGGGGCGTGGCACCAATGCGTGGTCGCCCGCCGACCATCCAGCAAACCGGCTTCGGCCAAGGCAATCGCGCCGGTACAAATCGAACCCACACGCCGGGTGCTCTGGCTGGCGTTGCGCAGAAACGCCACCAGGCCCGGTGAAACCGGTCGGATCAGGTTATCCCCCATCACCAGCAGCGTGTCGAACGGGCGCTGGTCGAACGCCGTGGTTTCCACGCCGAACCCGGCGGAGGTCTGCACCGTGCCGCCGTGCTCGGACAACAAGAAAATGCGGTACACCGGTTCCTCGGCAACGCTGTTGGCCAACTCGAACGTGGCGCACATCGCAAGGCCGAGGACCTGGAAGCCGGGGTAAACGATAAGTCCGATGTGATGCACGGGTTGCCTCTGCTATGGCCGAAAAGGTGTCATGACGATTTTCAAGCCACTCTACGCCAACGCGCCCTGTTTTAAAGAATGGCAAGATCAACGGTTAATATCATTGGCGGATTGTGTCTTACCCGCGTTACAACTTACCGCTGCAATAACAACAGCCAATCAAATAACTAAGCATTGAACTCCAACACACTTGTTATTTGGGTCTATAACTAACTTCTGATCGACGGCCATTCGAGGGAAAGGCCATGGATAACAATAAGGACTCAGGCGCCAACCTCGCATTCTGGTTGCCAGGTAGTGCAGTCATTCTCAGCCTCGTGATATCGACATTCGCACTGACCCGCGAACCTTTTCTCGAACCACGACCGATTGGCGCGCAGTTTCAAGCGCAATTGCCTATCGAGGCGCGGTTATGGCAAGACCCTTTTGATGCGCTGGAGCGCTATCGCAAGAAACTCGTCGACAGTAAGAGCGATCAGGCCGACCAACTGTGCGGCTCAGCCATCGTGCAGCATCCGAATGAAGACACTCCAGACATCATGGTGGCGCTCGTTGAGGGTGGCCCTTATGCCGATGAAGTTGAACGGCGGCGACGGATTCGATATGCCTTGCTGGCGGGTTTCAAGAACTCCAACCGGGTGCCCGACCAAGAGCAATTCATACAGTGCCTGAAACTTGCCGGCGATCTTTCCACTGACCTGCCAACAAAAACCAACTTCATCGACATCCCCTATGAAACGTTTGTCGATAACCCACTCGATCCACCGCTAAATGTGGAAAACACCACAGGGCTTCCCCGTCGAACCCTGGTGTTGTGGTTGAAACAGGACGCGCTGAATACCGAGCCTCTGAAGATGCTCGATCGATTGAACAAGACTTTGAACACCCAACTGCACTCGGGGTGCACCCCCGGTGATTGCCCTGAGCGCGCCGACGATGCCGACGATGCCGAGTTGAAAGTCATCGGCCCCGCCACTTCAACGGTGCTGCGGGACATGTTCAAGGAAGAGAGCCATGGGGGGGCAAAAGCCAATATCGAGATTTACTCGCCCTTGGCCACGGCCGACAACCAGACCCTGGAACGCGGCTTGAAAACCCTCTCCTCATCGCTTCCCGACCGCAAACGAATGAAGTTGCTGCGCACCGTCAGCGACGACGGCACGATGATGCAATTACTCCTGGAAGAACTGAAACTGCGCCACGTCGATCCGGCAACCGGGCTGCGTTGCAACAAAGGCAGCTTGCAGCGGGTCGGGTCGACGTGCACAGAGTCCGGTTTTCCGCGGGCCGACCGCGTCGCGCTGATCTCGGAATGGGACAGTTTTTACAGCCGCGCGCTGATCGAAAGCTTCAAGGCCCAGGTGGTCGACGACGCCAATTTGCGCGACGACAAGGAAAAAGCAGTGGTCAACCAGTGGATCCTGCGCTTCAGCTATTTGCGCGGCCTGGACGGCCGTCTGCCAGAGGAAGCCGCCAGCAGTGACAAATCGGCAACGGTCGATACCGGCAAAAACAAAGCCGACGCGAACAAGATCGACCTCAGTCCGCTGGAAAAGGCCGACGGCAACTCTCAACTCGATTACTTGCGACGCCTGGCCGACCACATCGCCAGCGAGGACGCGAGGTATCGACGAAACGGTGAAAGCGGCATTGGCGCCATCGGCATCCTGGGCGTGGATGCCTACGACAAACTGTTGGTGTTGCAGGCGCTGAAAAGCCGGCTGCCGTACAAGGTGTACTTTTCCACTGATCTCGACGCACGGATGTTGCAACGTGGCCAGGCCGAAACGACACGCAACCTGGTGTTGGCCGCGCCCTACGGACTGACGCTGACGCGCGCCTTGCAACAGGACGTACCGCCGTTTCGCGACAGCCTGCAAACCTCGGTGTTTGTCTCGGTGCTGGCCGCGCTGGCGCCGCAGTCCTTCGACGCCAAGCGCGCAAAATTCGACTACTCGAAATCCGAAATGCTCTCACCCGGCATCTACGAGGTGGGCATCAGCGGCTTTATTCCCCTGGCCAGCAAGCTCACCGAATCGCGTCCCGCCAACTGCGAAGCCCCGACGCTGCTGTCGCGGTCTGATCGGGGTGTGCGTCCACACGACCTCATGGCACTGCGCTGCCTGCAGGATCCCTCGCCACCGCCCTACCCTGAGGCTTCGCCATCGGCACGGGAACAATTCCGGAACATGCAATCATTCTTCTGGGCCGGGCCACTGACCTTCACGCTGCTGTTGATCGCGGCATTCATCGTCTGGCGGCGAATAGAAATCCCTCAAGCGGTCCCGCCAACGTCCAGGCTTCTGCAAAACCCGCAGGACAGCAAACGCGAATCGGCGCTGGACTGGGTACGCGGCATACCGATGACGTTGTACATGGTGGCCGTGCTGTGCGCCTACATCGCCACGCGTTTCTGGCGCGTGGAGTTTTTCTGGATCACGTTCGCGATGATCCTGCTGGGCATTGCCTCGTCGAATTTCATCCGCCGATCCGACCGGCAACTGGCGCGCACCGATGGCAAAACCGGCAGCGACCTGAAAGTCTTGCCGACCGCGTCGGCGTGGTATGTCGTGGTCCCGTTGGTGTTCTTTATCCTTGCATTGATGCTGGCGTATCAAATGCGCAGCGACTTGACGGACAACGGCCTGGGTGAGCCGATGTTTCTGTTTGAAGGGATCAGCGCCTGGCCAACCGTGGCGCTGCGCCTGCTGGCGGCGCTGATCTGCGTTGCAGCGCTGGCCTGGGGGTGGCGCAACCTGCGCGTCAACCGGGACGAGATCGAAGCCTCCTACCACCTGCGCCTGCACATGCGCCGGTATCAGATGAGTCTGTGGGGGCAGATCCAGCGTTTTCACCGTGAAGGGAAAGACTGGAACTTTCGTCGCTGGAGCAACGAACTGGGGCAACGGCTGATGCAGATTTTTTTTCCGCTGCTCAATGCCAATGAAGACTGGTTGAAGCGTGGCACGTCGGCCCAGGCGAGTTGCATGGACGGTCGCAAGATGATCTCCATCGCGCGCTTCTGGGGCGAGCACTGCATCTGCGGCTCGTTCGGTGCGCGGATGCTGCGGGCGTTGCTGGCCACCTGGGTTTTCCTGGTGGTCACCAGCGTGCTCTTTGTCGTCTGGCCCATGGAGGGTATCCCCGTACGCGGCGAATCGGATATCTGGAGGACGAGCTGGCTGGTGCCCACCCTGCTGTTTCAACTGCTGGTGTTCTGGGTGGTGGACGCCAATCTGCTACTGACACGATTCATTCGCCACTTGAGCGCGCACTATGCGATCTGGCCCGGCAGCCTGCAGTTGGAGCACAAGGAAATTTTCGGCGTGCTTAAACATCCCTGCATCGATGAATGGGTGGATGTGCAACTGATTGCCAAGCGCACGTCAGCCGTCAATCGCCTCATCTACGCACCCACTGTAGTGATGCTGATCCTGCTGGCGTCGCGCAGCAGTCTGTTCGATAACTGGCCGACACCGCCGAGCATCGTCATTACCTTCCTGCTGACCGCGCTGATCTTGCTCGGCTCCGCGCTGTCGTTGCGCCGCGCCGCAGAAAAGGCGCGCACCGTTGCCTTGCGACGCGTCGATGCCTATCTGCTGAAGACACCGGAGACGACACCGAACTACGACAAATTCCGCATGATCCGCGACCGCATCGCGACGTTGAACACCGGCTCTTTTTCCCGCTATTCCGAAGACCCGCTGATCAGGGCGCTCCTGCTTTCACTGACCGGGATCGGCGGTTCGGCGATTGTCGACGCCTTGAACTACGCGAAGTTCTAAGCCCATGGGCGTTCGGTCGAACGCCCATGCGTAGCTCCCCGATCAGAGCTGGTTAGCCATCGCCATGTTCACGAACCGCGTGTCGAACCGGAGCTTGATGTTGTTCGCGTCACCCAGCGTCGAGCCATCGGCGAACTGCATGCCCACGGCATCGGCGCTGGTCGCTGCCTGACCGAGCAGGCCTTTGGCGAAGGAGAAGGTGCGGACCTTGTCCATGGTGTGGCGGATGGCGTCGGAGTTGGCGAACGCGAACGCGGTGGTCGGCGTGTAAAACAGCATGGTTTGGGTCAGTTGTTCCTCGTAGCCTTTAAGGTCGGTGCCGGAACGTTCCGCCATCGAGGTCCGTGCGGCAATGGCTTGGCCGTTGTCACCGGACATCAATTGCAGCGTCTCGAACCAGGCGCCGACCAACGCCTTGCCCAGCTCCGGGTTGGCTTTCAGGGTCTCGGTGTTCACCGCCATCATGTCGATGATCTCGCCCGGGATTTCCTTGGAGGTGAAGACTTGAACCGCCGTCGGCGACTGCTTCATCACCATGCTCAGTTGCGGATTCCACAACGCGGCGGCGGTCACGCCGGGCGTGGTGAACGAGGCCACCGCGTCGGCATCCGAGGTGTTCATGATCTTGATGTCACGCTGCGACAAGCCGTGAATGTCCAGGGCGCGGGACATCAGGTAATCAGAGACCGACAGCTCCACCAAATTGACCTGCTGGCCCTTGATGTCGGCGAAGGTCTTGCCGTGTTTGAGCACGATGGCGTCGTTGCCGTTGGAGTAGTCACCGAGGATCAGCCCGGTGGTGTCGACCCCGTTGGCACTCGGGATGGTCAGGGCATCCATGTTGGTCATGCCGCAGGCATCGAACGCACCGGCAGCGTATTGGTTGATCGACTCGATGTAATCGTTGAGCTGCACCAACTCGATCTTGATCCCGTACTTCTTCGCCCATTTATCGATGATCCCGTGCTCACTGGCATAGCCCCACGGCATCCAGCCGGAATAGATCGACCAGGCGACTTTGAACTCCTGTTTCTTCTCGGCCGCCGAAGCGCCGGACGCGAGACAGAAAACGGCCAGCAACACCGCTGCGATACGGTAAAACACGCACGAAAATGCCTTCATGGAAACCTCACGGGTTATGAAATGGGTGACGCGTTGAAATCAAACGAGCGGCTGGGTGTAGCGGCTCAAGGTCGGGGATTCACGCTCGTACCACTGCGCGGCGCCGCAAGTGAAACCGGTGGCCTGGGCAAAACTGACGGTCGGTTCCAGCGTGTCGATCACGAACAGTCGTTGTCGGGCAACACCGTCGATGATCAGGTTTTGGGTGACGTGTTTGCCGTCGGCCAACACCTCGAAACCGTCCAGTGGGGTCAGGGGTTGTCCAAGCCGTCCGGCGCAGGTCGACAGCGTCACGCCGAAGCCTGTTTCGAGGGCACCCTGAGCCACCGAGGTCTCGAAATTGAAAGCGCGCTTGAGCCACGTCGGATCGTCGGCGTGGCGGGCGACCAAGTCGCGTAACGGTTCGCCGTCCGGGCTGGCCGGCAGTGGGTCGGCGCGCCCGAGCACCATGGCCGCATGCTCGCCGCAGACAATCAGACCACCGCCACGGTGCTGAACGATGCCGCTTTCCAGCGCCTTGTCTTCGATCAAACGAAGACCGATCAAAGCGCCCGGCGCCGATGACTGCAATCGCCAGTCTTCGACATAGGCACCGCTGGGCGCGAACTCGATCATGCAATTGCCGATGCGCTTCAACACTCCGGGTTCCGGCCAGCGGTTGTGCACCTGCAACGAGGTATCGGTGTGCCAACTCAACACCTCGCCTTCCCACGAACACAACGCCTCCCAGCCTTCGTAATTGGCCAGGGTCTGCAACTCTTGCGCGCTGTATTCCGGCAATGCTCTGGCCGGCACTTGCCGGTCTTCCAGTGGCAGGCGCAGGTCGATGGTGAACGTGCGGCTTTGAAACCAGCAGACGTGGGTTTGTGTATCGGTCAGGCCGTTGGCGAAGCTGATCGCACGGCGTTTGTAGAAGCCGAGCATCCAGTCCGGAACGCCGTGGGTCGGCTGTTGTGGGTGGCGGGCAACGAGCTCAAGCAAGTGCATGTCAGACCTCCTCCGCGACGGCGACACGACCAAACGACGACAGCCCTTTTGCGCCGTCAGGCAAGCGCAACTCGCCGGCCGCCAAGCGTTGCTTGAGGTAGCGGAACGTTTGCAGGGTTTGCGCGTACAGGTGATCGCCGCAGACAACCGGCCCATAGCGGCTCGGTGTCGCCGGGTCGACCAGTTGCGCGATGGGCTCGATCACCGTGTCGTAATCACAGGCGCAAAACATCGGAAACGCATACCGCTCCTGGCCGACTTTGCGCACGCGATGCGCGGTGGCGACGTAGGTGCCGTTGCTCAACACTTCCATCATGTCGCCGATGTTGATCACAAACGCGCCGTCCACCAGTGGCACGTCGATCCACTGCCCTGCCCCGTTCATGACTTCGAGGCCCGGCGCAGTCGGCAGCAGGATGGTGAAGCACTCGTAATCGGTGTGCGCGCCGATCCCTGGACGGTCGACCGGCGCGTCCGGCGAGAACGGGTAATGGATCAGCCGCAACTGGCTGGGTGGGTTATTCACCCGTTGACTGATGGCGTCTTCCGGCAAGCCCAACGCCAGCGCGAAGCCTCGAAACAGGGTCAGGCTGAGATTGAACACGGCGTCGTAGTAAGCCTTGATGTCGTCCTTGAACCCCGGCAGCGTCGGCCAGCGATTGGCGCCGAGCATCGGCCGCTGCCCGCCCAGCCGTCGATAGTCGAACCCGACGTCGAACGCTTCCTTGTGATCGATGCTGCCCTCGACAAATTGCTCTTCGCCTTCGGGCACATAACCGCTGTGGTTACTCGAAAGGCCGATGTAATCCTGCATCTTCTGCTCGGTCGACTGCGCAAAATATTCCACCGTCCGTTGCTTGAGCCTCTGGATGATGTGCGGGTCGACGCCGTGACCGGTCACATACAAAAAACCGGCTTGCGAGGCGGCGGCTCCCAGCGCATCGGCGGCGGTCAGGCGTTCAGCTTCGACGCTCGAAAACAACCCGTGGATGTCCACGAGGGGCAAGGAATCGAACGCTGCGTGAGGGGTAATTCGAGGCGTGGGCGCCATAAGTAACCTCCTGATGATTAGTCAAAATGTCACCTGGTCGTCCAGATATCGCAGAGCCGTGAGGCCTCCGGGTCGTCCCGGATCAAGCGCACCAGAAGCGGTGCATCGGAAATTTAGCAAGGTGCGTGCCACGTCGCTTCGTGGCACTCGGCAAGCCCGTATCTGATTGTTTTTAAACGAACATCACGGTTCTGCGGGGTGATTCGTCGGCGCACGAACAGCACCAGAATGGCGCTTGCGCAGCACCGTCGCTACTTCGCCGCCCCATCACGCGGCTTGTAGAACTGGAACCTGCCAATGCTCGCGGTTTTGGTGTATTTGTCGGCCCAGTCCGGCCTCACGGTCCGGTCATGGAAATACATCGCGCCACCGGTGTGATCCGGCAGTTGTTTGTTCAGGGCCTTGCGCGCGATTTCCTTGGCCAGCGCATATTCGGCTTCTTCCTGGACCGTGTCCGCTTTGCCATCGCACCACCATGAAAACTGGCAGGCATGTTTTTCCGAACCTTGTTTGACCACCGCGCACACGGTGTCGGGAAAACCTTCGTGACCGAGACGGTTCATGACCACGTTGGCGACCGCTTCCATGTCGGCGGTGTCCTTGCCTTTGGCTTCCCAGTAAATGGAGCGGGCCATGCAGGTGATCGCATCGTCCAGCGGTGCCTTGCCGGCCGGGTCGACGGCCTGGACTTCGGATTGGGTGATCGCCTGGGATTTGGGCACCGGCACGTCGCTGCCTTTCTCCGCGGCTTTTTGCTCAAGCACTTGAGCCTTGTCTTCAGCCACTTCTTTTTTTTGCTCGAGGTCGTCGGCGGTGGCGTATCCGGCAAAAACGCTGATGGCGAGGAAGGCAGCTATCCATTTAACGGACATGGTGGAAGCACTCTGGGAAGGTCGATTCAGTGTAGTAGCCAAATCATGTCAGAGGTTCCGTGACAACGTGCAAAAAGGCATTGCCATCCACGGGGTGATTTCGCGCATCATGGGCGCAGTCCGTCCTAGGGGGTTTTCATGCACGTCTTATCATCCGTTTTGCGTTTTACGGCGTTGTCGTTGGGCCTGGTCGTTGCCGCCACGGCCATCGCGTCCGAAGACACGCAGCTGGCCGACTCGATCAACGTCTATCGCAGCCAGGTGCAGCGTTGCGCCGGCCAGGCCTCGCCGGAGTTGCCGCCGCTGACCAGCGATCCGCGACTGATTCTGGCGGCCACCGGCGCCGTCGACTTGCAACAGGCGATGGCGCGGGCGTCGTACCCGATGGCCCATGTGCAAGCGATCACCCTGAACGGCCCGCGTGATGCGCAGTCCGCCATGCAAGCCATCCAGGAAAGCTTCTGCCAGGTCGTGTTGAACCCGCAATTTATCGATGTCGGCATCAGCCACGAAGGCCGCGACTGGCGCATTGTGCTGGCGCGTCCGCTGTTGGCGGCACGTTTGGGCAGCACCGCCGAGGAAGGCCAGAAGTTGCTGCAAGCGCTGAACGCGGCTCGTACCCAACCGCGTCAGTGCGGCGGCCAGCCGTTTGCCGCGACGACCCCGCTGGCCTGGAACGCGACACTGGCGTCCGCCGCCGAAGCCAACTCCCGGGCCATGGCCAACAAAAACTACTTTGATCATCAGGACCAGGATGGGCATACGCCGGGCGACCGGGCGGAGCTGGCGGGTTACACCTATCAGCAGATCGGCGAGAACATCGCCGCCGGCCAGGACACCGTGCGCAAAGTGGTGGATGGCTGGCTGGCCAGCCCCGGTCATTGCGCCAACCTGATGAACCCGCAGTTCCGCGAACTGGGCGCCGCCTACGCGACCGATCCGAAGAGCGACGCCGGCATCTACTGGACCGCGATGTTCGGCACGCAGTGAGAACAACGGTAAGAGCGGTGCTGCACCGCTCTTACAACGTCTGCTGGGTGTTGCCGATGGTTTTGCCTTTCTCGATGGCCCACTGCATCGCGTCTTCCATGTCCAGCAAATGCGGGGACGGGTTGTGGTCTTCTTCGATGACCGAGCCATCGGGCTTGTACACGCCGATGAACATCTTGAGGGAGCCATCCCGCAAAATCTCGGCTTTCACCTCGATGGTGCAGCCGTTGGACAGCGTTTCCTTGTGCTCGATATGGCGCTCAGTCATCACGTATTCCTCTGATCGTTAACAGATCGACAAGGGTTAACCCGGAATAACCCCCTTCTCCACCAGCCGTTTCAATGCGTTGATCATGACCTCTTCATTGTTGACGACTTCGGTGAACCCCGCACGACGAATCTTGTTCATGTCCGAGATCATGTCGAACTCGGTGTTGAAGATGAAATCACCAAACGGCCAGCCCACCAGCTTGTCGTACGGCAAGGTGCTCAGGTTGTGCGCTTTGGCCAGGCGTTCCCAATCCGCCGCTTTGCCGGGCATGTGCCGCGCGAGGGAGAACGGCTGCGGCGGCGCGACGTCCATGCCTAGTGTTTGGGCCGCAGTGCGCCACAGGCGTTCCCAGCGGAACGGTTCGCCCACCAGATTGAATGCTTCATTGCGCGCCGTCGGGGCCAGGGCGGCCCACAGACTGGCCCGTGCGAGCCAATGGGCATCGGTGAATTGCGCAATCACTTCGCGATAGGTGCGCATCGAGCCCGGAAAGCGCAACGGCACGCCGGCCTGCTTGCTCAATGCCGCGAACACGGCGATCACCAGCGCAATGTTCATCGGGTTGCCGGCGATATCGCCCACCACCACGTCCGGCCGCAGGATGGTCCAATCGAGGCCTTCGCTGGCTTGACGTTCACGCAACAGGTCTTCCTGGGCGTAATAAAAGTTCGGCGCAATGTGCCGCGCATCGTCCTCATAAAACGGCGCCACGCCGGCCCCCAAATGCACGCCATAGACCTTGGCGCCCTGAAAGTGCACCACGCGCTCAAGCGGTGCGCCGACGGCTTTCAGGCCATCGAGCACATTGCGCAGCATGACGGTATTGAGTTCGGACTCGCGCGCCAGGTCCGGATCAGCCTGCAACGCGGCGTAGAACACGTGCGTGGTGTCGGCAGCGGCGGCCAGTGCGGCGCGGGTCGCCTGCGCATCGCTGAGATCGCAATCAATCGTCTCGACGCCTTCGACCGACGTCTTGCGCAGCGCGCGCACGGTCCAGCCCGGCGCGCTGACCAGTGCTTCCACTAGCGCGGTGCCAATAATGCCGCTGGAGCCTACCACCAGCGCTACATGGGAATTACTCATGGGTCGATCCTCTTTCCATTCGATGACATTGCAAGATCAACAAAATTTATCATCGAAAAAAAGAATGTAATAGGCGATAGTTATTGAATCTTTCGGTCCTATTGGTTGCTAATTGAATGCTCGATTCCATTGACGAGTTGCGCTTGTTCAGCGCGGTGTTTGAAGAAGGCTCCATCCGGGCGGCGTCGGAACGCCTGGGAATGACCGCCGCCGGTGGCAGCAAGCGCCTGCTGTCGCTGGAGGATCGCCTCGGGCGACGGCTGTTCAATCGCACCACGCGCAAGCTCAGCCCGACGCCGGATGGCCAGACCCTCTACGAACACGCACAAGCCATTCTCGCCAGCGTGCAGGATGCCGAACGCGGTTTGTCCAATGCCACCGAGATCACCGGTCGCCTGAAAATCACCGCCTCGGCAACGTTTGCCCGAGGTTATTTATCCAGCGCGCTCAGCCATTACCTGACGCGCTACCCGAAAGTCATCGTCGAGCTGCACCCGACAGACCGCATGGTTGATCTGGTAGCAGAAGGCATCGACCTCGCCATTCGCCACGGCGTCATGGCGGACTCGACACTGATTGCCCAGAAGATTTCGCCATCGCGACGGCTGATCTGCGCGGCGCCGACTTATTGGGAAAAACACGGCATGCCCACTTCGCCCAAGGACCTGGCGACGTGTGACGGGCTGATTATCGGCAAGGAAAATCGCTGGAGTTTCGCCCGAGCTGGCGTCGAAAAAACCGTGAAGATGCGCAGCCGTTTCGAATCGGGCATGGGCGAAGTCGTCCGCCAGATGGCCGTCGCCGGCCATGGCGTGGCGCTGCTTGCGGATTGGCATGTCGGCGATGACCTGCGCTCGGGCGTGCTGGTGGAGGCTTTAGCCGACTGGAGCATTGAGCCGCAGAGCGGCATTTATGCGGTCTATCCCTCCCGAGAAAATATCGCGCCCACCGTGCGCAGTTTTGTCGCGCATCTCAAAGAGTGGATGGCGGCTCACCCCGTTGAAGTGGCCTGCGCGCCTTTTTGAGGATTTCCCGGTCGATGAGGACCGACAAGACAGCGGCGTAATGCCACCTATACTCCATTCCACCAACCCCGCCCGGGGCCTGCGCTACCCACAATAAAAAGCAGAGGTGGAACATGGTCTGGCAGCAAATCTACGATCCGTTCAATAACCCAGTGCTTTCAACCGTCATGGCCGCCGTGCCGGTGGTGGTGATGCTGGCCTCCCTGGCATTTTTCCATATCAAGGCGCACATGGCGGCGTTGCTCGCGCTGGCGTCCGCCTTGTTGATCGCGATTTTTGCGTTCGGCATGCCGGCCAACATGGCGGGCTCGGCGGCGCTGTTCGGCGCCGTCAACGGGCTGCTGCCGATTGGCTGGATCGTGCTCAACATCATCTTCCTGCACCGCCTGACCACCGAGAACGGTTCGTTCAAGGTGTTGCAGGATTCCCTGGCGCGCATCACCGACGACCGACGTCTGCAATTGCTGCTGATTGCCTTCTGCTTCGGGGCGTTCTTCGAGGGCGCGGCGGGTTTCGGCACCCCCGTGGCAGTGACCGGCGCCATCCTCATCGGGCTCGGCTTCTCGCCGCTGGCCGCTTCGGGCCTGGCGTTGATCGCCAACACCGCACCAGTCGCATTTGGCGCCTTGGGCACGCCGATCATTACCCTGGCCAAAGTGACCGGGCTGGACGAGATGGAGCTGTCGATGATGGTCGGGCGGCAGTTGCCGTTCTTCTCGGTAATCGTCCCGTTCTGGTTGATCTGGGCGTTCGCCGGCTGGCGCAAGATGCTGGAGATCTGGCCGGCGATCCTCGTCGCCGGGGTCAGCTTCGCGGTGCCACAGTTCCTGGTCTCGAACTACCACGGGCCGATGCTGGTGGACGTGATTGCCGCGCTGATTTCCATGGCGTGCCTGACCTTGTTCCTCAAAGTCTGGAAACCCGCCACGGTGCACACCTCCGCCGCGCTGTCGGGGCGCGTCGACAACTCGAAAATCGACCCGGAGCACGAACAGAAAACCGAGGCCAGCGCGACCTTTTCCAGCGATGCAAAACCGGCGGTGATGCGCGCCTGGATGCCGTGGATCATCCTCACCATTTTCGTCTTCGCCTGGGGCACTCAAGGCTTCAAAAACATGTTCGATACGCGCCCGGCCATCGACCCGCAAACCAGTTCGGCCAAGCTCGACCCGCAGGGCAAACCGATGCGCGAGGCCAACCCAATCTTCTCGCCGGCCGTGACCTTCACCACCCTGCACCTGCAAGTCGAAAAAGTGCCGCCGGTGGTGCCTGCGCCGAAAACCGAAGAGGCGATTTACAAGTTCACCTGGTTCACCGCCACTGGCAGCGGCATCCTGCTGTCCGCGATCCTCGGCGGCCTGCTGATGGGCTATTCGATCCCGCAACTGGCGCGCCAATACCTGCGCACGATATGGGTGGTGCGCTACTCGCTGATCACCATTGCCGCGATGCTGGCCCTGGGTTACCTCACGCGCTATTCGGGACTCGACGCAACCATGGGCCTGGCATTCGCCGCGACCGGTATTTTCTATCCGATGTTCGGCACCCTCCTCGGTTGGCTCGGCGTGGCACTGACCGGCTCGGACACCGCCTCCAACGTGCTGTTCGGCGGCTTGCAACGGGTAACGTCCGAGCAATTGGGCATCAGCCCGGTGTTGATGGCGGCGGCCAACAGCTCCGGCGGGGTCATGGGCAAGATGGTCGATGCGCAATCCATCGTCGTCGCTTCAACGGCAACGCGTTGGTATGGGCACGAGGGGGAGATTCTGCGGTACGTGTTCTTCCACTCGATCATCCTGGCGATTCTGGTTGGCGGGCTGGTGACGTTGCAGGCCTACGTAGCACCGTTCACGCACATGGTGGTCGGGCACTGATTCGGGACACGGTTGCCTGCCCTACCCGCTGCGCGCCTTGGTGAACTTCATCCACGACGGTAACCGGCAACTGGCCGTATAAAGCAGCCCCCGAGCCTACAACCGGAAAGCGTGCTGCATGGCACGCGAAAGCAGGTTCACCGCCTCGTCGTCCGCGGCTGACGGCGAGCGCAAGAACAGCACTTCATGCTCGGCAATGGCGGGTAATCCGTCGAGTATCTGCATGTCTGCGGTCACACCGGCGCGGTCGATCAGGCTGATTGCCAGACCGGCCTCCACGCACGCCTTGACGGCCTGGTTGGAGGGGCTTTCGAGCACGACGCGGGTCCGGCGGCCGCTGTGCTGGAGGGACGCCAGCATGGCTTGCCGATAAGGGCATTGCGCCGCATGCACGGCCAATGGCAGCGGGTCCATCGAGGCCAGTGTCGCGTTGGCGGGCCCGACCCAGACCGGTGTGGTCGAGACCAGCACGAGGGCATCCGCAGTCAGTTGCCCTTTGGGTTGGGCAATCACCGCTGCTTGCAGCTTGCCACGCTGTACCAGATCACGCAGTGCGTCACTGGGTTCGGTTTTCAGTTCCAGCACCACGTTGGGCCACGCGGCCGCAAAGGTCGGGAGGATGTCGCGGATGACATGGGTGGCGTATTCATCGGGCACCCCCAACGTGATGCGTCCGGCCAAATGCTTGCCCTGCAGGTCGGCCAGCACCCGGTCATGGGTGGCCAGCAGTTCCGCGCTGGACACCAGCAATCGCTTGCCCAGCGCTGTCAGGGACACCGACTGATTATCGCGGTTGAGCAAACGGCCGCCCGCGATGGTTTCCAGGCGCTGGATGTGCACGCTCACAGCCGCCGGGCTCTTGTGCAGCTGCAAGGCTGCCGCACTGAATTTGCCGATACGCGCCACCGCGTGAAAAGTCCGTACCAGCTCGATGTCGAGGATCGCTGCCATTGTTCAATCTTCATGAATGAGTGCTGCACTATATTTTGATTTGTTAGACCACGGCAACTTCGTAGTCTGTGGCAATGAACTTGCCCATCACGCTTGCCAGCGACCAGAAAACCCCGCCTGACTGGCGCCAGACACTGCCACTGCCGCTGCTTGAGGCAGGCTTGCTGCTGACCTGGAGTTCCGGGTTCATCGGCGCACGATTTTCGATTGATTACGCGCCGGCCTTGTTGGTGGTGTTCTGGCGCTGCGTGGTGGTCACGCTCCTGCTGTTCCCCTTCGTCGCCAAATCATTACGGCGGACCCCGCTGGCCGTACTGCTGAAAAATGCCGGCATCGGCCTGCTGGCGATGGCGGGCTACCTGGCGGGTGTCACACAAGGCATCGCCCTGGGTGTGCCGGCCGGACTTGCCGCGCTGTTCGCCGACCTGCTGCCGATGGGCATGGCATTGCTGGCAGCCGTGGTCCTGGGGCAACGCCTGGGCTGGCAAATCTGGATCGGGCTGAGCATCGGTCTGGCTGGGGTGATGCTGGTAACGCATGGCGCGCTGGCGTGGGGTCATGCGCCTTTATGGGCGTATGGCCTGCCGTTGCTCGGCATGCTGTCGCTCGCCGTCGCGACACTGTGGCAGAAGCATTTGCCCGCCTCGGCAGCAATGGGCCTGCTGCCCAACCTCTGGCTGCAATGTTGCGTGTCGAGCGTGGTCTTCGCAGTTGTCGAAGGTGCGCAAGGCAGCCTGGAGCCGATACCCGGCGCCGGGTTTGCCTTAAGCGTTTTATGGACGGTGGGTTTGTCGACCCTGGGCGGTTATGGGCTCTACTGGATTTGCCTGCGCCGCGCGACAGCGACCCGGGTCGCCAGCGTGTTGTACCTGAGCCCGCCCATTACCATGCTGTGGGCCTGGGCCATGTTCGACGAACCGCTGTCCTGGCAAATGGCCTCGGGGATGGCGGTGTCCGGCGTCGGCATCTGGCTGGTGGTACGGGCAGAAGCACGACAGGCCCGTTCGCCTGTCGCGTGTTCAAAGCATTGACCTCAGCGGGTGCTGGCGCCTTCCACCCTCACCCGCGATCACCCTGTGTGGCCGATATCAATGTGGCCAGAGATCTTTCTCAAAATACTTTTGCGACAGTTGCGTGTACTTGCCCGAATCATACAACTGCGTCAGAGCCTGATCGATGCGCGCCTTGAGCGCGGTATCACCCGGACGCAGGCCCGCGCCGACACCCAAGCCATACAGCAGCGGGTCCATCTTGACGCTGCCGGTGCCGATTTCCGCGTAATCCTGGCCTTCTTTGGATTTCAGGAAGTCGATGTCGCCGAGTTTGTCGAGGAACATGACGTCGATGCGGCCCGCCAGCAAATCGGCGTTGCAGTCGTCTTGCGTGGTGTAGATACGGATGTTCGACGTGGCGCCGTAAGCGGTGCGAACGAACTCGGCGTTGGTGGTCGAGCCCTGCACGCCGATGGATTTACCGGCCAGGCCTTCCGGGGTCAGCGTCAGCTTCGCGTCTTTCTGGGCGACGAAAATACCAGTGGTTTCATAGTAAGGACGCGAGAAGGCGATGACTTTCTGCCGTTCCGGGCTGATGCCCATCGAGTTGAAAAGCACGTCGAATTTGTTGGCGAGCAGCGCTGGAATAATGCCGTCCCACGCCACCTCCTTGATCTCGCACTCGGCTTTGAGCTGATCGCAGAGTGCGCGGATCAGGTCAGGCTCGAAGCCGGTGTATTGACCAGTGGGAGTCTTGACCAGAAACGGCGGATACGGTTCGGCGGCGACGCCGAAACGCAACTTTTCCTGTGCAGCGCTGGCGGGCGTCGCAAGGGAACACAACGTCATGCCGATAGTGGCCAGCAAAGCGAAATTGCGGAACATTCGTTTCATGATCAATGCCTTCTTTTTAGTAGGAGGGTTGCCTGTAACGGTTCTACTGCGTGCATCACTTTAAATCAGCTTTCTAGGCGCCCGGCACGGGCAATGGAACCCATCCCTGGATGGCTTGCCAGTCAGACTCCAGCGCCGAAAAACGCGAGAGCGAGAACGTCGACAAGTCGGTGAAACTGCAGGTGCCGTCGACGACCAGGTCGCGAATGGCATGCCCGCTCGCTGGCGACAGCCCGAAACCGACACCGGACATGGTCGCCACCGTAACGTTATCCAGCGCCGCCGGGCGATCAATGACCGGGCGCCCGTCCGGCGTATTTTCGATGAACCCGGCCCAGCTGCGAATCACCCGTTTGTGCGCGACCTTGGGGAACAGGTCGGCGAGCCGTTTGGCGATGCTGCACTGCAAAGGCGTCGAGTGCGCCCGCGTGCCACGCACATCGGCGAGATCGACCCATTCGTGCGGACCGCCGCCATACGCCAGGTTGCCACGTAGGGTTTGCCGGCCATACAAGCCGTTGCCATCGACACCGCCGACTTCCAACAACGGCAGCGGTTCGGTGACGATCATCTCGGCGCGTGCGGTGACGAGCGGAATGTCGATGCCGAGTTGGGCCGCCAATTCACCGGTATGCGGACCGGCGGCAATCACCAGGTGGTCGCAGGAAATCAAGCCTTGTGCGGTGCGCACGCCCGTCACGCGGTCGCCTTGGCGTTCGATGGTGATCACGGGGGTGTGTTCGAGCACACGCCCGCCCAGATTTTTCAGAGCCCACGCATAGGCCTGCAGGGTGCGGTGCGGGTTGGCGTGGCCGCCGAAATGGTAGTAGTAGCCGGCCAGCACGTTATCACCGGCAAAGGGCACCAGATCCCGAACTTGTTGCGGGTCCAGACGATCAACGCGCGACCCGTAGTGGGTCACTTCGTCGACGACTTTTTCATCGATCGAAACCTGGTGTTCGGTGAGGTCGATACTGATGCGGTCCGGGCGATACTCGGTCGGGTAACCGAGCAATTCGTCCATCAATGGCCAGAGCCGCTGTTCTTCGAGAAAGAGCGGGCTGTGGTGATGCGAGCAACCTCCGCCGTTACGGCCCGAAGCGCCCCAACCGATCAGACCTGCGTCGAGCACCAACACATCGACGCCATCGCGAGCCAGCCACCAGGCGGCGCTCAATCCGGTCACGCCACCGCCGACGATGACGACAGAAGCATGATTAGACGATTTGGTAATTGCCATGGTGTCAGCCCTCGTTATGCGGCGCAGGGGTAGGAAGGGCCGCGTCTAGCGGGCGCTTGGCGACGGTCTGCTGCCCGGTGCACAGCCAGAACGGCGTCCATTGCGACGGCATGTCAAACCAGGCATCCCAGTGGCCTTGCAGGTTCGGTGTTTCCTCGACCTGACCAACCTGGTGCAAGGACAGTGGCCGCACCGGCGGACGAAACGAGGCCAGCGCAATGTCGGCGACACTCACACCGGCGCCGATGCCGAGCAACGTTGCCACCTGTTCGCGGCAACGGCGTCCCTGACAAGGGCCCATGCAGGCGCGGGTCAGGCGCTTGGTCACGTCCGGGTTGGGCGAGGCGTTGATCATCGTGCTCTGCAACGCAGCGTCGGTGGGCGTCCACTCAAGGTAACGCGGCGGCTGCTGGTCCAGAATTTCGCTGGCCGTGACCTCTTCGCACTGACACACGAAGGGTTCGTTCTGTGCGTATACGGTGGACGCAAGCACCCAAGCGGCGCGATTGGCGGCCACATCACCGGCAGGTTGGTCGGGCAGCGGCGCAATTTCCTCTTGGGCGATCTCGACACCCAACGCAGTCAATGCGGTGTGCGCGGCGATCCGGCCTTCACGTCGAGCGATGTTTTCGTCGAGGCTTTTCGACGCCCAGACACCGGCGCAGTCACCGGCCACCAGAATGAACGGCAACGACGTGCGTTGCGCGGCGTCCGTATCGGTGACATGGCCGCCACGGTCGGCCTGAAAGGATGTGCGGCAGCCCGCGGCCTCGACCAGTTCGATGGCCGGAATGGCAGCCACGCCCAGCAGCACGGTGTCGCACTCGATCGCCTGCGACGACCCGCTGACGGGACGTCCTGCCGAGTCCACGGCGACAGCGCTGATGCGCTTGACGCCGAAGGCATCGCCCACCGCTTCGCGCACCACATGCCCCGTCAGGATCTGAGCGCCCTGCTCGACCAGCAGCTCGAGCAGCGCGGGATCACCGCTGATGCTTGAGGCTTGTTCAATGATGGCCGCGATCTGTACGCCTTTGCCGATCAGCGCATGAGCCGACACCAACGCTTGCGTGTCGCTGCCGACCAGCACGGCGCGCTTGCAATCCAGCGCTTCGTAAACCGTTGCCAGCCGATGCGCGGCACTCACGCCCATGACGCCGGGACGGTCCCAGCCATCAAAGGCCAGGCCCATGTCGCGCCGTCCAGCGGCGACGATCACCTGCTTGAAACGCAGCAGCGAGGCGTTTTCGTCATCGGCCAGGCCAGCGACCGGACCTTCGATCCACGCCGTGGTGCGTTGCTGTGGAAACAGACCCCAGACCGCTGTGCCCAGGCGTACGTCGACACCGGCTTCGAGCGCATCGGCAATCTCCGGCCGGGCGTCGAGCAAGGACTGCAACACGCTGTTGCGGTTCGACACGGCGGCGCCCATTCGCCCACCAAAATGCAGCGGCACATCTTCGCCCATGGTGTCGAGCGGCACTGGATTTTCGTCCACCAGCGTGACACGCAGGCCCCGGCCAGCGGCGCTCAATGCGGCCGCCAGGCCCGCCGGGCCAGCGCCGACGATGAGAATATCGGTTTCGTCGCTGATGGGCGGCGCTTTACCGGCCACCGACGCAGGATCGTAATAGGTGTTTGGTGTATTCGGTCGTTTCACCGTGTTTCCCCCCGTGTGGCGTGAGCGTTGAGGCGTGAGCGTTGAGGCGTGAGCGTTGAAAAGCGGGTGTCGGCTAGAACAGTGAAGAAGGCGGCTTGACGTCACCCTCGGCAAATCGCGCCAGGCGCAGCTGGTGCATATCCAGCCCGGGATTTCCGGAGTGGATCCAGTCAGCCAGGGTCTTGCCGACGATGGGGCCCATGGCAAAGCCGTGGCCGCAGAAACCGGTAGCGACCGCCAGGCCGCGCGGTGACGTTTGCGCGTCGATGACCGGAATGCCGTCCGGCAACACGTCGATGGCGCCGGCCCAGCGATCGGCAATCTGTGTATTCACCTGATCGGGGAACGCGGCCTTGAGTGCGCGCATGGCGTTACCCAAACCCTTTTCATTGGGGTGGATCTGCGGATCACGCTCGTGAATCCCCGGACCGAGCCGCGACGCTTGCGACCACGGCATGCGTTGGTGCAGATCGGTCAGGCACGCGCCGTTGAGGTGAAAGCGAAAGGATTTACGTTGCGCCCACAGCGAAGGCGCATACCAATGAAGCGCCCGCAGATGGCCCAGCGTCATGTCGACATCGACATGGGCGTCGTCGGCGATATTGAAACTGCCGTCCAGCCGTTGCCGAAAGCCCACACCGTTGGCGATGGTGGAAATACCGCTCAGGGTTGGCCCGGCCGTGGTCCGCGCCACCGTGCCCCTGACCAGTTGCTGCGGCAAGGAAATACCCAGCATCTTCAGCAGGCGGAAGGTGGTGACGCCTGCGGCGCACACCACGGTTTTTGCCTTGACGTAGCCGCGTTCGGTTTCAACGCCAATGACCTGGCCGGCGGCGACATCGATGCCTTTGGCCCCGCACTGCTCAACAATGTGCGCGCCCAGTTCCCGGGCCCGCATCGCAAAGGCGCGCGCCACGAGAGTCGGTTCCGCCTGACCGTCGCTGGCGGTAAACAAGCCACCCAGTTGCGGCACGGCGTAACCCGGCAGTTTCTTGGCCACTTCGCGCGGCGACAGCATCACCGTGTCGACCGAAAAACTGCGGGCGACGGACAGCCACGATTCGTAGCCGTCACGCTCGACCTCATTGCCGGCGACGAACAGACAACCGTCATTGCGCCAGCCCAGGTCAGATTGGAGTTCGTGTTCCAGCGAGCGCCAGAGTTCGATGCTCGCTTGCATCAGCGGCACTTCGGCCTCGTCGCGCGATTGCTGGCGAACAAAGCCCCAGGCGCGTGACGACTGCTGGCCGGCCAACACGCTTTTTTCCAGGAGCAGCACTTTGGCGCCCGCTTTACTCAGGTAATAGGCGCACGCACACCCCATCAGGCCGCCGCCGATGATCACCACGTCGACTTCACGAGGCAGGAGGTCATTGCGCGACGCCGACCCGTTTGCAAATGCCGCTGCAGGATTATTCATGAGGGGGAACCGTCAAGTTATGAATGACGCGTAGCGCAGCGTCGGGGTTTGAGCTAAGAATGTGCCCCGAACATTCGAAAGAACAGCGATGTATCTGCATTAATCCCATGCGAGGAGCGCATAGAAACATGAGCCGCCAACTGCCATCCATCGAGCTTTTACAGGCTTTCCTGACCGTTGCGAAAACGGGCAATTTTGGCAAGGCGGGTGAGCAACTGAACCTGAGCCAGAGCGCGGTGAGCCGGCAGGTCGCGCAACTGGAAGCGCGGCTGGACAGCCGCCTGTTCGAGCGCCACACGCGCAAAATCGTGCTGACCACCGAAGGCCGGTCACTGGTGCCCGTGGCGGAACAGGTCATCGGCCTGCTCTCGGACGCCTCGCACATGCTCGCCACCGTGGGCCGAAGCGTCAGCCTGCGCGCGCACCCGACCATGGCGGCGCGCTGGCTGATTCCAAGGCTGACCGCGTTTTATCGGTTGAACCCGCAGGTGACCGTCACTGTCGACACGGTGTATCACCGCTTTCCGGATTTTGCGTTTGAATCCGTCGACGCGATGATCGCCTACGGCACCGCCACCTGGCCCGACTTCGAAGCGTTGGAATTGTGGGAGGAGGAACTGATTCCCGTGTGCTCGCCCGAATTGCTCGTCGATACGACCGCGCAAGACGTGCTCAAGACCGCGCGGCTGGTGGATTCGAGCATGGACCGCCTGGACTGGCGCCGCTGGGACGAGTGCTACCCGGACACCACCGGGCCCGATAACGCGCACCTGACCTTCGATACGCTGGAGTCCGCCATCGTCGCGGTCAAATGTGGCCAGGGCATCGCGCTGGTCGACGCCGTGCTCGCACGCGATGAGTTGCAGACAAACCAGCTGGTGCGCGTGCATGCCGGCAGCATCGTGACCGGCGCACGTTACACCATGGTTTATCCAAAGCGGGTCAAGCGTTCAACCGGGTTTTGCGAGTTTCTTGACTGGCTGGAGCAGGAAGTGGCCGCCACCGGGACGAAAAGTTGAGCCGTTTATGTTGCCCCCGCTGCTGGCCTGCCAACCGTCGCGCGCCGCGTGAACATCGCACTGGCTAATCTTCGCCATCAAACCCATCAGGAGGTTCCACTTGTGAGCAACGCCCCTTACGTTCCGCCCAAGGTCTGGAAAAATGACGCCGCGTCTGGCGGCCAGTTCGCCAGCATCAATCGCCCGACTGCCGGGCCGACCCATGACCGGGTGCTGCCGGTCGGCAAGCATCCGTTGCAGTTATATTCGCTGGCCACGCCCAATGGCGTGAAGGTCACCATCCTGCTGGAGGAACTGCTGGCGCTGGGGCATGCCGACGCCGAGTACGACGCATGGTTGATCCGCATCAGCGACGGCGACCAGTTCTCCAACGGCTTTGTCGAGATCAACCCGAACTCGAAAATCCCGGCGCTGCTGGACCGCAGTGTGGAACCGCCGATCCGCGTCTTCGAGTCCGGTTCGATCCTGCTGTACCTCGCGGAAAAGTTTGGCGCCTTCTTGCCTGCCGACCCGGCAGGACGCACCGAAACGTTGAACTGGCTGTTCTGGCAGATGGGTGCCGCGCCCTACCTGGGCGGCGGCTTCGGGCATTTCTATGCCTATGCGCCGGAGAAACTGGAGTACCCGATCAACCGCTTTACCATGGAAACCAAGCGTCAACTGGATGTGCTCGACCGCCGCCTGAGCGAAAGCCCCTATCTGGCCGGTGACCGCTACACCATCGCCGACATCGCGGTCTGGCCCTGGTACGGCGAATTGGTGCGTAACAACGTGTACTCGGCGGCCGAGTTTCTCTCCGCCGACCAATACACCCACGTGCAGCGCTGGGCGCAGGCTATCGCCGACCGGCCGGCGGTCATCCGTGGCCAGCGCGTCAACCGTACCTGGGGCGATGAGGCGAGCCAGGTAGCCGAACGGCATCAGGCGGATGATCTGGGCTAAAAGCTTCGACCCACGCACCTTCTCGCCAATGGCGACAGGTGCGTGATAGAGCGATTGGAATGGCGGCTATTGTTGTACGTGCGAAACAAAGTCCGCCATGACTGCAAACTAACAGCAGGATTAATAACGCTATTTAATGCAATGGCTGGTGGTCTGGCATTAAGAATGCCGCGCACCTTTCACTAGATATTTGGCACAACGATTAATAACCATTAAAAGCCTTCATCACTCCGGTATTACATATAGTAAAAAGTGCTTTGACAGGCCTGACAAACTCGCGGAGCGTATATCCGGATTTAAAAACGGTGCGGTTCGGCCAAAGTTATTTCGTTTTGTCATAGGGGCGAAATTGGAATGGGCAAAGTAATCTATCGCGTAGTTTCGGCCTGTGGGGCTCTTGGTTATGGCTTCCCCAAAGAATCTCTGGATAAGGCCCTGGAAGGTGGCCTGGATGCCATCGTTTCCGACGCAGGCTCAATGGACGCCGGTCCTTATTACCTGGGAACGGGTAAACAGTATTTCGAGCGCGAGGCGGTCAAACAGGATTTCCGTCATATGGCGCAAGCCGGCCAAAAAATTGCTGGCCCGGTCATTCTGGGCAGTTGTGGCATGGCGGGCGGCGATAAGAATCTGCAATGGATGCTCGACGTTGCCAAAGAAGTGTTTGAAGAGCTGGGTATCAGCGGTGTAAAGGTGGCGACTATCTCTTCCGAACTTGACCCCGAGATTGTCATTAAAGAATTCAAGGCCGGCAAACTTTTGCCAACGGGTGATGGGCCGACCCTGAATGAACAGGCCCTGCGCAACAGTACGATAGTCGGCCAACTGGGCATTCATCCCTTGATGTGCGCGATTGAAGCAGGCGCGAAATATATTTTTGCAGGGCGCGCCTGTGATGTTGCGCTGTTTGCCGCCGACATGATTCTTAAAAAGATCGACCCGGGTCTGGCCTATCACGTGGGACATGTTTTGGAATGTGGCGCACTGGCCTGTACGCCGGGATCACCGTCCGATTGCCTGATTGCAGAAATATACGACGATAATTCAGCCATTTTCATCGCGCCCAATCAGGAACGGCGCTGTACCGCTGATTCAATTGCAGCCCATTCACTCTACGAAGAAAGTCACCCGCAACTGCAATATTACCCAGAGGGTGTATTGGCCATGGAGGGTACGGAATTCTTTACCAACGATGCTTTTACCGCGGGCATACGCGGCAGTCAGTTCGTCCACGCTGGAAAGCCGTGGCCTTTGAGTATCAAGCTGGAAGGCTCGACCCGGGTGGGCGCTCGAAGGGTTTCACTGCTCCATATCGATCCAGCGGCACTTTCTCGTATTCCTGACGATGTAATGGTTTATGGCCGCAATGGCGTCCAGGCACGCCATGTGGAAGAAGGTGAAGCCGAGCTGGGCATCATTATCGAAACAACCGCCGATAGCGCCGATGCCGCCATCGAGTTGGCAAGCCTGCTGACCCATTACCTGGTGCATTACGGGTATCCCGGTCGCAAGGCAACGGCGGGCAACATTGCCTACCCCATTTCACCCAACTTGATCAGTTTCCGAAGAGCCGATGGTTCCTTTGGGGCGGTGGTCCCCAGTGGCACGCGGGACCCGGTGTTTTTTAAAAACTACGACATGATAAAGAAGGCAGTGATCAAACTGATCACCGAGGAATTCCCCGACGCCCTGACCAATGCGGCCTTCACCATTGTCGATGCGACAGCCTCCGCGCCCGTCGTTCTCATCAGAACCACGGGGCAAAATGCCGAATCCATCACGGCCGATCATGACGCACAGGTAGCAGCGATCCGCACGGTTGCAGACATCGGTGAAGCGTCACTGATCAATCTGGACACGGATGACGCCTATGAGTGGTCGTTGTATCACTTGTTCACCAATGAAGATTTCATTAAGCAGCAGTTGTTTCCCATTCATTATTTTCTGGCCGAAGGTTCCCACTGGTCACCGGCGGGCGAAGACAGAGCCCGATACACCGACATCGGCATCAAAAACTACGCCGGGCTGATTGACGAGCGGAAACTGTCGGTAATCGCTGAAGTTGCAGTGCCGCCCGGCGCCGATAAAAACGTCAAGTTGATGGACATCGCCTCGGTCATTCGCAGTAAGGATGCCGGCATCAACAGACTGACGTTCGACATCATATTCAATGACCACCAGGCATTCGATCGGGCACTGCGCTCGAACGCTTTCAGCCCGCCGGCCATTGCCGGCACGCTCAGGCTGGATGAGAAAAACGTGGTCGGCACTTTTGCGGTGCACAGTTGCAACGCGATCAAGATCACCATTGATCGACCCATCATTTCGGGGTCCATGAATGAACGTGATGTTTTTGGCGCGCAGCAACAATCGGAAATCGAACGGATGAGCATTTCCTGATTTACCGCTCAACCGTTTGACGACGCGAGAAGGTTGGCCCGGACAGACCGGGCTCGCCTCCCTCAAACGCAGCAATTTCAGGTTTCTATCCCATGACCACAACCGTCATCCAGCATGTATTAGGCCGCTTGGCCGATCTTGGCATTGCCGATGTCTTTGGTGTGCCGGGCGATTATTCCTTCTCCATCAGCGATGCTGTCTGCACCTCCTCGCGACAGCGCTGGGTGGGTTGCAGCAATGAACTGAACGCTGCCTACGCGGCGGATGGCTATGCGCGCATCAAGGGCATGGCGGCGGTGTGCACCACCTATGGCGTGGGCGAACTCAGCGCAATCAATGGCATCGCCGGCGCTTATGCCGAACACCTGCCGGTGTTTCATCTGGTCGGCACGCCGAACCTGAAGGTGCAGAACGCCCGGGCGTTGATGCACCACACCTTGGGCGACGGCGAGTACGACCTGTTTCGGCGAATGGCGGAGCCCGTCGCTTGCGCGCATGCGGTGATCACCGCGCAAAAC